>NZ_JBYISM010000008.1:0-251634 GCF_057708605.1 Nocardia sp. bgisy118
AGGGGGCCGCGAACACGCGCGCGCCAGCGCGCCAACAGACACTTCCCGCAAACCCGCCCCGGATCACCGAACCATCAACACAGCTAGTTCCCAGGAAAGGTCCAGCATCCTCGCAGATACCTGGCGCACCATGAACTCATGACTGGTGCGCCCGCGGATCAGTCCCCCGAGGCCAGAGTGCTGGTGGTGGACGACGAGCCGATGATCCTCGAACTGCTCTCGGTGAGCCTGCGCTACCAGGGCTTCGAGGTGGAGACCGCGAGCGACGGCGCGCAGGCGCTGGACCGTGCCCGCAGCTTCCGGCCGCAGGCCTTGATCGTCGACGTGATGATGCCTGGCATCGATGGCTTCGGCCTGCTGCCGAGGCTGCGCGCCGACGGCATCGACGCGCCCGTGCTCTTCCTGACCGCCCGCGACGACGTGCAGGACAAAGTGGCGGGCCTGACCTTGGGCGCCGACGACTACATCACCAAGCCGTTCAGCCTGGAGGAGGTGGTGGCCCGGCTGCGGGTGGTGCTGCGCCGCGCCGGGCCCTGCGAATCCGCGAAGGAGAGTTCGCGCATTCGCTTCGAGGACATCGAGCTCGACGACGACACCCACGAGGTGTGGAAGGCGGGCGAGCCGGTCACCCTTTCCCCCACCGAGTTCACCCTGCTGCGGTATTTCATGGTCAACGCGGGCACCGTGCTGAGCAAGCCGCGCATCCTGGATCACGTATGGCGCTACGACTTCGGCGGCGAGGTCGGTGTTGTGGAGACCTACGTGTCGTATCTGCGCAAGAAGGTGGACACCGGCGAGCAGCGACTGATCCACACCTTGCGTGGTGTCGGCTACGTGATGCGGGCGCCGCAGCGCGGCCGCCCGCTGGGCCCGTGAGCATCGGCTCGGTGCGCGCAGACGCCGATCGGAAAGCGCCCGCCGCCAAGCGAACTCGCCCTTCGGCGCAGCGGCGCGCCGCCCGCGAAGCAGGCCGGGCGCGCCGGGCGCGGGAAGCGTTCGCGCAGCGGCTCGGCGCCATCCCCTTGCGGGTGACGCTGGTGGTGGCCCTGGTGGTGTTGGCGGCGCTGGGCCTGCTGGCTTCCGGCTGGGCGGTCACGTCGTCGCTGGAGGTGTCGCTGCTGAACCGCACCGATCAGCAGTTGCACGATGCCGCGATGACCCGCGCCAGGACCGCGCGCCCGCCGCTGCCGCCGCCGACTCCGCCGCCGGATCAGCGCACCGCGCCGAGCCCGTTCTACATCGTCACCGAGAACAAGAACGGCACGGGCACTTTCGTGTTGCAGCCGTTCAATGTCGACGCCACCCCCGATTTGCCGAATCCGCCTTCTCTCGAGCCGGTGACGGTGGGTTCGGTCGGTGATTCCGACGTCCAATGGCGCGTGGTGACCGTGCACCACCAGGACACGATCACCACGATCGCGTTGCCGCTCACCCACAATCAGCAGACCGTCCAGCGGCTGGTGACACTCCAGCTGGTGATCGGCCTCGCCGTTCTCGCCGCGCTCGCGCTGGCCGCGTATTTCGTGATCAGGAGCAGCCTGCGCCCGCTGCGCCGGGTGGAGAACATCGCGGCGGCCATCGCCAGGGGGGATCTGCACCGCCGGGTTCCGGTGCGCGGCACCAACACCGAGGTGGATCGGCTGTCCCGTTCGCTGAACGGCATGCTGGCGCAGATCCAATCCGCGTTCGCGGCGACCGAGGCCTCGGAGGCGGCGGCGAAGAGCTCCGAGGCGAAGATGCGCCGCTTCATCGCCGACGCCAGCCACGAATTACGAACCCCGATCACCACCATTCGCGGTTTCGCCGAGCTGTACCGGCAGGGCGCGGCCACCGATCCCGGGATGTTCATGGACCGGATCGAACGCGAGGCGCAGCGGATGGGTCTGCTGGTGGAGGATCTGCTGATGCTGGCCCGGTTGGACGCGCAGCGCCCGCTGGAGAGCGGCACGGTGGACCTGCTCGCGGTCGCCAGCGATGCGGTGCACAACGCCCGCGCGGTCGCCGCGGCCGCCGATCCGGACGGCCCGCGCCGCCCGATCGCCCTCGAAGTGTGTTCCGGTTCGGGAACTTTGGAAATCAACGGCGACGAGGCCAGGCTGCGCCAAGTGCTGGCGAATCTGCTGAACAACGCCCTCACGCACACCCCGCCGGACGCCTCGGTGACCGTTCGTCTCACGCCCGGCGACGACGAGGTGCTGCTCGAGGTGGCCGACACCGGTCCCGGCCTGCCGTCCGAGGAGGCCGAGCGGATCTTCGAGCGCTTCTATCGCACCGACATCTCGCGCGCCCGCGCCAGCGGCGGCACCGGTCTGGGTCTGTCCATCGTGCAGGCGCTGGTCACCGCGCACGGCGGCGACGTGCGGGTCACCAGCACCCCGGGCGCGGGCGCCACATTCACCGTGCGGCTGCCCCGAGACTCCTAGAGCGGCGACTCCTGGATCGAGCGACTCCTAGATCGGCGTCACGGAGTCGACGAGCCAGCGGTCGTCGGTCTTGTCCAGCGCGACCCGCACCCGGCTGCCGGTGGTGGTCCCCTGCGGCGACTCCTTGCTGGTGGTCACCTGATTCAGGTACAGCAGCACCACCGCGTGGTCGCGGTCGGCGGAGACCACGCCGCTCGCCTGGGTGGTGGCCCGCACGGTGAGCTGCTTCTCCTTGGCGCCCGGCGCGATGGCCTGGCTGATCAGCTTCAGGTAGTCCTCGCGAAAGTCGGCGGACAGGTTGTCCGCGGCCTTCGGCAGCACGGTGTCGACGCTGCCGTAGTCATAGCTGAACATGGCCGAGACCGTCCGGTCGGCCGCGGTGACCGCGTCCTGCCTGGCCTGCTCGTCCTGCCGGTCCGACCAGTACCCGAATCCGTTGATGGCCATGACGATCACCGCCGCCAGCGCCACCGCGCCCGCGGCGCCCGCCGCGATCAAGCCCCGTGTTCCGTTCATGCCACGAACTCCACATTCGAGGCGGACAGGCCGGAGTCGGTGCGGGTCACGGTGACCCGGAACCGGTAGAACCGCGTCTGCGGCTCGGCCTGGCCCGCGTTGGTCAGGGTCTGTTTGGCGGCGACGAGCACCTTCGCGGAATCGTCGGCGTCGCTTTCCAGCGCGGCCTCGACGATCTCGCCGTTGGAGACGACCTTGGCCTGCTGCACGATGCTCAGGAACGGATCGACCCGGCCGTCGAATTCGGTCTTGAACTGGCCGGAGGCCATCGAGAGGATCCGGTCGATGTCCTCCTTGGCGGAGTCGGCCCTGATGGTGGTCAGATTCAGAATGGCCTGCCGCGCGGTCTGCACGTAAGCGGTGCGGCGCTCGTCGCGCTCGCCGGCGGCCCTCGCGACGAAGACCGAGGCGACCGCGCCCCCGACGAGGGAGAGGACGAGGACCGCCGCGACGGCCACCGCCACGATGCTTCCGACGACGGACCGGTCGCCGCGCAAGCCTTCGGCGGTGTCGTCCCCGTCGGTGGAACCGGAGGTCTCATCCGAGGACGTCGCCGTCTCGGCCTCGGCCTTACCGAGGTCGGCAGACGGCGCACCGGCGGATTCCACACCCGCCGAAACCTGCACCGGGTCGGCAGCACCGCTGTCCTTCGGCTCGCCCTTCGTCAGCGCGACGGTGTCGGCGTTTTCCACAGCCTCGGCGATCTCGGCGATCTTCGCCTGCCCAGCACTGTCAGCACCTTTCACCGCGCTGTCGGCATTCTTCGCCTGCCCGGCGCTCTCAGCATCTTTCGCCGGCCCCGCGCTGTCAGCATCTTTCGCCAGCTCGGCGGTGTCGACATCCTTTGCCTGCTCGGCGCTGTCGGCATCCTTTGCTCGCTCCGCGCTGTCGGCAGGCTTCGGGCGGTCGGCGCTCTCGGCAGCTTTCGCCTGCCCGGCGCTCTCGCCGGCCTTCGCCTGCCCGGCGGCCTCGGCATCCGCAGTCCGCCCGACACTCTCGGCAGCCTTCACCCGCCCGGCGGTCTCCTCGCCGCCGAGCCGAGCGGCATCCGTCGCCGACTCCTCCGTCACCGCGTCGGCGCCCTCCACGGGCGGGCCCGCCGAGCGAACGGCCCGCCTGCGCGCGCGATGTGCATCTCCGCTGATTTCACTCATCGTTGCTGCTCCTCGAGCATCGCCTGCCAGCTCGGCGGTACCGTGCCGGAACCGCCGGGCCCGACATCACCTTGTCGGTAGGTGCGACCGTCGGTGCCTATGTACACGCCGGTAGCCGGATCGTAGGACTTGGCGGCCGCGGGCGTACTGAACGACGCGGGAGCGACCTGAGTGTCCTCGGGCGCGGGACCGCTCGCGGGCGCCACCGGCCGCGGCGGACCGAACGGCGGGTTGTCGCCGATGGGAACGTAACCGGTGCGGCACAGCTCCGGCGTCGGCGCGCGCACGCCCGGGTACTCCATGCACGGCGTGTTGCGGATACCGCGCACCTCGATGGGCGAGTCCTGCGGAATCTTGCAGTAGAGACCGGGCGGGGTCGGCACGGAGTTCAGTTCGCTCGGCGAGCGGCGCTCGTCTTCGGGCAGGAAGCCGGTGGTGCAGGCGGGCGGATCGTTGATGGTCATCATGAAGTCGACGAGCACGCCGTACTCGACCGGTCCCCGCACCGCGGTCATCAGCGCGGCGACCAATGGCGGGTACACGACCAGGATCTGCTCGAGGCCCGCGTGGTAGATCGTGGTGACCTGCCCCAGGCTGACCAGGTTCGAAAGCAGCAGCGGCAGCGTCGGTTTCAGATCCTGGAACTGCGTGGACACGCGCTGCAAGGCGGCCGGGCCGTCACGCAGGATGTTCGTCAGCGCCGGATCGTGCGCCCGCAGCTGATCGGTCACCGTGGCCAGGTCGGCGGTCCACGACCGGATCGCCGCGTCCGAGCGGATCTGGGTGTCGAGCAGCGGGCCGATCTGCTCGATCAGTTTCTTGGTCGGCTCGCTGCTGTTCTGCGCCTCCTGCACCAGCAACGAAGCGGAGTCGATGAACCGCTGCAGGTCGGGTCCCGCGCCGTTGAACGCGCGGAAGGCCTCGTCGATCACCTGCCGCAGCCGGGTATCGGCCACGCTGGAGAGCAGGCGGTCGGTCTGATCGAGCAGCGTGCCGACGTCCTGCGGCAGCTTGGTGCGCTCCTGCGGGATCACCGCGCCCGCCGCGAGATTGCCGCCCCTGGGGCTTTCCGCCGGAATCAGGTCGACGTACTGCTCGCCGACCGCCGAGACGCTGCGCACCCAGGCGTCGACGTCGGACGGGACCTTGTAGTCGCTGTCGATGGACAGCTTCGCCTCCACGCCCTCCGGCGTGAGCAGGACCTCCTGCACCTTGCCGACATTGGTGCCGCGATAGGCCACGTTGGCGTGCGGGTAGAGGCCGCCGGTCGCGGCCAGCTGCACGGTGACGTCGTAGCGCCCGATGCCGAACATGGCGGGCAGCTGCACGTAGGTGCCCGCCATGATGGTCAGGCCGATGACGGTCAGCACGGCGAAGATGCCGAGCTGGACGCGGACGAATCGGGTGAGCTTCATCGGCCCGGACTCCCTTGCGGCGCAGTGTCTCCCGCTCCCGGCAGCGGCACGGTCAGGCCGGGAATGGCGGGCAGACCGGGGATCGGCGGCAGACCGGGAATGGTCGGCGTCGGCTGGCCCTGGGCGGGTGGCTGCAGCGGACCGGTCGCCGGGTTGCCGCTGTCGCTGGCGGTGGGCGGCGCGAAGCTGCCGACGATGCCCTCGACGCCGCCGAAGCGGCCGCCGAGCGGGGTGCCGGTGAGCCAGTTCGAGTCCAGGCGCTTGCCCGTCATGTCCACCGTCATGAACAGATTCAGGTAGTCGCCCTTGATCGCCTTGTCGATGTTCTCCATCGGGAACGGGAAGGTGAGCAGGATCTTCAGCGACTCGATGAGGTTGTTTCCGGTGTCGGACAGCTGCCGCAACACCGGCTCCAGACTGGCCAGGTTCGCCTTCAGGTTCTCGCCGCTGGTGCTGATCACCCGCTGCGTCACGTCGCTGAGCTCACCGAGCGCGGTGAGGGCGTGGGTGATGTTCTCCCGCCGGTCGGCGAGCACCGTCAGCGCCGGGTGGATGCGCTCGATCGCCGAGCCGAGCACGGCGCGCTGCTGGGCGAGCTGCCCGCCGAGCCGGTCCAGCCCGTTCAGCGCGGCGATGATGTCACCGGTCTGCGCCTCCAGGTTGGTGGTGAGCTCGTTCAGCTGCGGCAGCAGGTCGCGGATCGCGTCCTCGCGTCCGCTCAGCGCGGAATTCAGTTCGCGGGTAATGGTTTCCAGCTGTGCTACGCCGCCGCCGTTGAGCACGACCGACAACGAGGAGAGCACCTGCTCGGTGGTCGGGTACGCCCCGGCACGGTCCAGCGGGATGACGTCGCCCGCCTTCAGCTGGCCTTCGGGCGGCACGTCCGTCGGCGGGGCGAGCTCGATGTGGTTGCTGCCGAGCAGACTGGTCTGACCGATCTTGGCGGTCGCGTTGGCGGGCAGTTTCACGTTGCCGTCCAGCGAGACGGTCACCAGCGCGTGCCAGCTCTGCACCTCGATGCCGGTCACCGTCCCCACTGGGACGTCGTCGACGCGCACCGGCGAATTCTGGGTCAGCGTGGTGACATTCGGCATCTGAATACTGACCTGGTACGAGCCCTCGCCGGTGCCTTCGGCGCCCGGCATCGGCAACGAGTTCAGGCCGTCCCACTGGCAACCGGTGGCGCCGAGGGTCAGCGCGACGCCCATCGCGAGGACGGCGGTCTTGCGCATCGGTCGCATCATCGACCTCCTCCCGGAATGGCCAGGCCCGCAAGCCCGTTCGGCACGGTGATCGGCGCGGGCTGCGGCGTCTGCACCGGAACGCGCTCCTCCAGGCTGGGCGGGCTGTAGACGATCTGGTTGGGGAAGGCGTGCACGCCGGTGGCCGGGTTCAGCATGATCGGCGCGTAGTTCATGGCCAGCGAGTCGATCACCGGCGCGAGGTAGGTGGCACACAGGTCGGCGGAGCGATCCGAATCGTTCTCCTCCAGCGCGCGCACCGAGCCGCACAGGAAGCTCAGCGGGTCGGCCGTGTTGTTCAGCGCGACCGCGCCGGTGATGGTGCCCTGGGCCGGCTTGTAGAGCTGGTAGAAGTTCACCAGCGCCGTGGGACCCGAGTGCAGCACCCGTTCCAGTTCGGGGCGCTTGTCCACCAGGATCTGGGTGGCGTCGGACAGCCGCTGCACGCCCTCGGTGAGCTCGGCTCCGCTGCCGTCCAGGAAACGCTTGACGTCCGCCATCGCGAGGTCCAGATTGTCCAGTCCCGCACCGAGATCCGCCGAGACGCCGGCCAGCACGGAGGACACCGAGGCGAGCCTGCCGCCGAACTGCACGATCTGCTCGTTGCTCGCCGAGAGCACCTCGACGAACTGCTGCAGATTGCGGATGGTGCCGAACAGGTCGGTGCGGCCATCGGAGAGGGTGTTCAGGGTGGCGGAGAGCTCGCGGAGGGTCTCGCGCATCCGGTCGCCGTTGCCGTCCAGGTTGTTCGCGGCGGTGTCGATGAAGCGCCCGAACGAGCCCTGTTCGTCGTCGCCCACCGGGCCCAGAGTCGTTGCCAGCTTGGACAACTCGGCCTTGATGTCGTCCCACTCGACCGGTACGGCGGTGCGCTGGATCGGAATGGTCGCGCCGTCGGCCAGCTTGGGCCCGCCGGTGTAGGCCGGGGCCAGCTGGATGAAGCGGGCCGAGACCAGCGAGGGCGAGATGATCACCGCGCGCGCGTCGGCGGGGATGTCGATGCCGCGGCGGATGGTGAACTCGACCCGGACCTGATCGCGACCCGGCTCGACCTTGTCGATCTCGCCGACGTCGACGCCGAGCACCCGCACGTCGTCGCCGACGTAGAGGCCCGTCGTCGACGGGAAGAACGCGGTGACGGTGGTGGTCCCGATCTTGGTGATGCCGCGATACGCGCCGACCGCCACCAGTGCGGCGACCAGCACGCCCGCGACCACCCACGCCCAGCGCGGGCCTTTCTGAACAACCTTCGGCATTTTCATCGCGGCGGCTCCTGGACCGCAGGCCCGATCGACGGGGGCGGGTTCAAGAAGAAGTTGCGCAGGTCGTCCGGCAGGTGCTGCGGCCACACCAGCGCGTCGACCAACGGCTGCAGACCGACGGAGGTCGCGTTCACCACGTAGGCGTTGAACCACGGACCGTTGCCGACCTGCTCGCCGAGCGCGGCGGCGAACGGGCCGAGCCCGTCGAGCGCCTGGGTGAGGTTGTCGCGGTTGCGCTGAAGCAGGGCGAGCACCGAATTGAGCCGGTCCAGCGCGGGTTTCAGCTGCGCCTCGTTGTCGGCGACCAAGCCGGAAAGCTGCTGGGCGAGCCCGTTCACGTACACGATCAGCTGTTGGATCGCGGTGCGGCGGCGGTCCAGCTCGCCGAGTAGTTCGTTGCCGTCGAGCAGCAGCGCGTTGATCTGGGCGCTGCGGTCGGACAGGATCTTGGTGACGTTCTGCGCCCGCCGCAGCAGTTCGGAGAGCGCCTCGTCGCGCGCGTTGATGCTGCGCGAGAGCTGAGTGACGCCGTCCAGCGCCGCGCGCAGCGGGGCCGGGGTGTCGGCGAAGGTCTCCGAGAGGGCGTCCAGCGTCTCGTCGACCTTCACCATGTCCAGGCCGTGCACCGTGCCCGCCAGATCGCCGAGCGCTTCATTGAGCGAGTACGGCGAGGTGGTGCGCTCCAGCGGAATGGTGTCGTCGCGGCGCAGCGCGCCCTGGCCCTGCGGCAGCAGCTCCAAGGATTTGCGCCCGAGCACGGTGTTGGTCTTGATGGCCGCGGAGGTCTTGTCACCCAAGACGATCGATTCGTCGAGAGTGAACTTCACCAGTACCTTGGCGCCCGCCAGCTCGACATCGTCGACCCGGCCCGAGCGCACGCCGGCGACCTGCACCGGGTCGCCGGGCACCAGCCCGCCCGCGTCGGCGAAGTAGGCGGTGTAGATCGCGCCGCCGCGGATGAACGGCAGCCGGTCGAACTGCAAGGCCGAGAGCGCCACCGCGATCGCGACGACGATGCCGACGATACCGATCGTGACGGCCGGGGATCGCTCGTTCATTCGGGGGCGCACCTTCCCGTCTCCTGTCCGCCGGGCATGTTGATGTGCAGCGGTTGTCCGTTCGGTCCGTCGACGATGAAGTTCGTGCTGCATATGTAGAGCGCGAGGAAGGAGCCGTAGGAACCGATGCGGATCAGCTTCCGGTAGGTCTCCGGCAGCCGCTCCAGCACCCACTGGACGGTGTCCGAGCCGTTGTCCAGGTTGGTGGCCAGCCTGCCGGTCTGCTCGATCGTGCCGCGCAGGTCCGGGCGGGCCTGGGCGAGCAGGTCGGTGAGGTCGCCGGTGGCGCCCGCGATCCTCGGCAGCGCGTCGCCGATCGGATCACGGTCGGCGGCGAGGCCGCTGACCAACCGCTGCAATTCGGTGAGGGTGGTGTCGAACTGCTCGCCACGCTCATCGATGGTCGCGAGCACGGCGTTCAGGTTGTTGATGACGCTGCCGATCAGCGCGTCGCGCTCGCCGAGCGTCTTGGCGAACGAGCCGCCGCTGTTGAGCAGCGAGACCAGCGTGCCGCCTTGGCCCTGGAAGATCTGCAAGAGCGCGTTGGTCAGGTCGTTCACCTGGCCAGGATCGAGCCCGCGCAGCAGCGGTTTGAAGCCGCCGAGCAGCATGTCCAGGTCCAGCGCGGGCGCGGTCTTGTCCGTGCCGATGGTGCCGCCCTGGCGCAGCTTTTCGGCCGAGCCCGGCCCGTCGAGCAGCTCCATGTACCGGTCGCCGACCAGGTTCTCGTATTTGATCGTCGCGCGGGTGCTGGTGAGCAGCTGGTGCTTGCGGTCGACGTCGAACTCGACGTGCGCCAGGTTGTCCTTGCCCACCTTCACCGAGGTGACCGAGCCGACCGGCACGCCCGCGATGCGCACCTTCGCCCCGGGCAACATGCCCGAAGAGCTGGTGAACACGGCGTGGTATCCGTATTCCCTGGCGAAGCGCATCTGGCTGAACACGATGGCCAGTCCGGCGAAGACCAGCGTCATCACCAGGGTGAAGATGGCCAGCTTCACCGTCGTCGCGGTGTTCTTCACGGCGCGCTCACCCCCGGAAGCCCGGCGAACAGCAGCTGGAACACCTTGGGGCCGTTGAATTCGAGCTTCATCGACGGCACGTAGGGCGCGCCCTCGTTGGTATCGGTGACGATGTAGTTCGCGTGGCTGCCCGGCACCCGGTTGTCCAGCCCCTCACAGCGCGGGCCGCCGGTCGCGTTCACCTTCGGCAGATCCTCCGGAAACTTGTACGGCTCGGCGCCGAACATGAAGTTGGTGTTCATCGTGACGCCCGGCTGCAGACCGCCGAACATCATGTTGGCAATCGGCATCAGCCGCCCGATCGCGTTGATCATGCAGTGCAGGCCGGGCGCGTACTCCTCGAGCAGGCCGGTGGTCGGGCGCAGCAGATCGAGCGCGGTGCCGAGGTTGTTCTCGTTCTCGCGCAGCACCGAGCCCGTGGTGTCGGCCAGGCCGACCAGGTTTGCGAGCACGTCGTCGAGGCCCTGCTGTTCGTCGACCAGCGTCTGGCTGGTGGCTACCGCGTTGTCCACGGTCCGCAGCAAATCACCCACGGTGTCCGCGTACAGGTTCGACACGTCGGCGGTGGCCGCGAAATCCTGTTGCAGTGTCGGCAGCGTCGGGTTGATCTCGCGCAGGTAGACGTCCAGGTTCACCAGCAGCTCGCCGAGGGTCTCGCCGCGGCCCTGCAGCGCGGTGCCGAGGGCGGAGAGCGTCGCGTTCAGCTTCTCCGGCTCCACCTTGGCCAGCACGTCGGACAGATGCTGGAACAGCGTGTTGAACTCGACGGTCACCTGCTCGGCGACGACGGTCGCGCCCGGCTGCAACGATTTCGACGATGCCTGTTCCGGCACAACGAAGTTGACGTACTTCGCGCCGAAAACGGTGGTGGACCTGATGTCGACGCCCGCGTTGGCGGGCACCATCTTCAGCAGTTCGGGGTCTATCGCCAGCTTCAGCTCGGCGCCGTCGTCGTGCTGGGTCACCTCGGAGACCCGGCCGATCTCGACCCCACGCAGCTTCACCTTGGCGTCCGGGTCGAGCACCAGGCCGCTGCGCGGCGCCTCGACCAGCACCGTCGCGGTCTTGGTGAACCCGCCGAGGAACATGGTCAGCGCGATCGCCACCACGGCGACCAGCACGAGCACCATTCCCAGGCCGGCGAGTTTGTATTTGATCTTCTCCATACCGCCCTACCCGGAAAGATGAAAGTTGCCGGAGGTGCCGTAGATGGCCAGCGAGATCAGCAGGGTCACCGTGACCACCGCGACCAGCGAGGCCCGCACCGCGTTGCCGACAGCCACACCCACGCCGACCGGTCCGCCCGCGGCGAAATAGCCGTAATAGGTGTGGATCATCATCACCGCGAGTGCCATGAAGATCGCCTGGGCGAAGGACCAGAGAATGTCGCTGGGGATGAGGAACGTCGAGAAGTAATGGTCGTAGACGCCCGCCGACTGCCCGTAGATCACCACGGTGGCGAACCGCGCCGCCACGAACGAGGCGATCACGGCCAGCGCGTAGAGCGGCACGATCGCGATCATCCCGGCCAGCACCCTGGTGCCGACGAGGAACGGCACCGGCCGGATCGCCATGGTTTCGAGCGCGTCGATCTCCTCCGAGACCCGCATGGCGCCGAGTTGCGCGGTGGACCCCGCGCCGATGGTCGCCGCAAGACCGATGCCCGAGATCACCGGCGCCGCGATGCGCACGTTGATGAACGCGGAGAAGAAGCCGGTCAGCGCCTCGACGCCGATATTGCCCAGCGAGCTGTAGCCCTGCACAGCGATGGTGCCGCCCGCGAACAGCGTCAGGAAGCCGACGATCACCACCGTGCCGCCGATGACGGCGAGTGCGCCGGTGCCCATGCTGATCTCGGCGATCAGCCGGATGGTCTCGGTTCGGTAGTGGGTCAGGGCGCGCGGCATCGAGGCCAGCGCCTGCGCGTAGAACACGGCGTGCTTGCCCACCGAGTCCAGCGAGTCCGACATCCGGCGCGCCCGCCGCACCGTGCGGGGAAACCGGGACTGGATCACGAAGGCCATCGCGTCACCGCACCGTGAACTTGATGCCGACGGCGGTGACCACCACGTTCACCACGAACAGGGCCATGAAGGCGAAGACGACGGTCTGATTCACCGCATCACCGACACTCTTGGGACCGCCTTTGACGTTCAGGCCGAGGTAACAGGCCACCAGTCCGGCGATCAGCCCGAACAATCCGGCCTTCACTTCGGAGATGATCAGCTCGGGCAGATGGGTGAGCAGCGTGATGCCGTTGACGAAGGCGCCCGGGTTCACGTCCTGCAGATAGACCGAGAACAGGAAGCCGCCGACGATGCCGATCGTGCACACCAGGCTGTTGAGCATGAGCGCGACGAACATCGAGGCCAGCACCCGCGGCACCACCAGCCGCTGCACGGGGTTGATGCCGAGGACGCGCATCGCGTCGATCTCTTCTCGGATGGTGCGCGCGCCCAGGTCCGCGCAGATCGCGGTGGCGCCGGCGCCCGCGACGATGAGCACGGTGACGATCGGTCCGACCTGGGTGACCGAGCCGAAAGCCGCGCCCGCACCACTGAGGTCGGCCGCGCCGATCTCGCGCAAAAGAATGTTCAGCGTGAAGCTCACCAAGACGGTGAACGGGATCGCGACCAGCAGGGTCGGCACGATGGACACGCGCGCGATGAACCAGGACTGATCGATGAACTCACGCGCTTGAAAGGGCCTGCGGACGCTCGCGCGGGCTACCTCGGCGGTGAGTTCGAAGAACCCACCGACGGCCCGCAACGGGACAGCAAGGACCTCGTTCATCCGCGATCCTCCTAGCTCAACTGCACGTACTGCTCATGGCGCGACACGGCACCATGGCCGCGTCGCCGGATTGATTAGAACATGTTCACATGGTCGCCGTGCCGTTTTCGTCACATTTGAACTGCACGTTTTCTAGATGACGGACCTCGAATATGAAACGTGTGTCATACGTAGGCGGTGACGCCTTTGTGAGGCGTCACACACCGGTCACCCATGTCTACCAAGTGCTGGACTCATGATCAACAGCTGGACAGTTGATCAGTTAATCATCGACGACCGAGGCGATCGCCCGGCGATCAGCCGAGTTCGGTCACCGAGGAAGCCGAGAAGGTCTGCCCGGCCGGGCGCTCGGCGAAGTAGCCGGAGAGCGTGGCCGCGAGGTCGGCGGAGTCCCACGCCGCCCCGGCGGCGTCGAAGCGCCGCTCGACGACGGGCGCGGCCATCAGCGCCACCATCGGTCCGTAGACCACGAACAACTGCCCGTTGACCGAATCGGCCGCGGGCGAGGCGAGGTAGGCGACCAGACGCGCCACATGATCGGGCGAGAGTGGATCGATTCCGGCTTCGGGGGCCGCACTGAACACGGCTTCAGTCATCGCCGTCCGCGCACGGGGCGCGATCGCGTTGGCCCGCACGCCGTAGCGCGAGAGCGCACGCGCGGCCGAGAGAGTAAGGGCGGTGATGCCCGCCTTGGCCGCACCGTAGTTGGCCTGCCCCTCCGGGCCGAGCAGACCCGCCTCGGAGGACGTGTTGATCAGGCGGCCGTAGACCGGCGCGCCCGCCTCCTTCGACTTGACACGCCAGTAGGCGGCGGCATTGCGGGACAAGAGGAAATGCCCGCGCAGGTGCACCGCGAGCACCGCGTCGAAGTCCTCGTCGGACATGTTGAACAGCATGCGGTCACGCGTGATGCCCGCGTTGTTGACCACGACGTCCACGCTGCCGAACGCCTCGTTGGCGGTGCGAATCAGCGCGTCGGCCGTGGCGCGCTCCGCGATACTGCCCGCGACGAACTCCGCCTTGGCTCCCAGCGCCCGGATCTCGGCCAGCGTCTCGGCGACCGCGTCGGATTCCGCGAGGTCGTTGACCACCACCGACGCGCCCGCGCCCGCCAGTGCGAGCGCCTCGGCCTTGCCGAGTCCCGCGCCCGCGCCGGTCACGATCGCCACACGGCCCGCCAAGCTCAGATCAGTTTCGTTCACCGGCCCGACTTTAGAACGTGTTCCAACCTACTGGCAAGAAACTTTCACAGAAGCTTCAGCGCGGCTTTCGGGCACTGCGCCACCGCATCCTCGACATCGCCGAGGCGGTCGTCGGACACCTCGGCGGTCAGGATGTGCAGCTGGTCCTCGTCATCGAGTTCGAACACGTCGGGGGCGATTCCGACACAGATTCCGTTCGCCTCGCACAGATCCCGATCGACACTGACCTTCATGGAAACTCCTTATCTGCGACTCATCTCAAAGCCTACAAGCCTGCGCGGTCACACGCGCCGCCATCGGCCGGATTCCTGGGCAATACTGGAACATGTTTCAGTCGATATGCAATCATCGGGACAAGCGAATCTAACGACATGAGGTTTTGCCATGCGCATTGCGTACACGCCGCAGCAAGAAGAGCTCCGCGCCGAGTTGCGCGACTACTTCGCTCGGCTGATCACACCGGAGCGCCGGGCCGCGCTGAGCGCGACGACCGGTGAGTACGGGCACGGCAATGTCTACCGCGAGGTCGTCCAGGAGATGGGTCGCGACGGCTGGCTGACGCTGGCCTGGCCCAAGGAGTACGGCGGCCAGGACCGGCCGACCATGGACCAGCTGATCTTCACCGACGAGGCCGCCATCGCCGGCGCGCCCGTGCCGTTCCTGACCATCAACTCGGTGGCTCCGACGATCATGCACTACGGCAGCGAGGAACAGAAGAAGTTCTTCCTGCCCAAGATCGCCGCGGGCGAGCTGCACTTCTCCATCGGCTACTCCGAGCCGGGCGCGGGCACCGACCTGGCCAGCCTGCGCACCTCCGCGGTGCGCGACGGCGACGAGTACGTGATCAACGGCCAGAAGATGTGGACCAGCCTGATCGCCTACGCCGACTACGTCTGGCTCGCGGTGCGCACCGACCCGACCGCCAAGAAGCACAAGGGCATCAGCATGCTCATCGTGCCGACCACGGCCGAGGGCTTCTCCTGGACGCCGGTGCACACGATGGCGGGGCCGGACACCAGCGCCACCTACTACCAGGACGTGCGCGTGCCGGTGAGCTCGCTGGTCGGCCAGGAGAACGGCGGCTGGGCGCTGATCACCAACCAGCTCAACCACGAACGCGTCGCGCTCACCTCGGCGGGCCCGCTGACGGTCGCGCTGAACCAGACCGTCGAGTGGGCCCGCACCACCAAGGCGGGGGACGGCTCGCGCGTCATCGACAAGGAATGGGTGCAGCTGAACCTGGCCAAGGTGCACGCCAAGGTCGAATACCTCAAGCTGCTGAACTGGGAGATCGCCAGCCGCGCCGACGCGGGCGGCGACGCGGCGCCGCGCCCGTGGGACGCCTCGACCTGCAAGGTCTACGGCACCGAGCTGGCCACCGAGGCGTACCGGCTGCTGATGGAAGTGCTCGGCCCGCAGGCCTATCTGCGCCAGGACTCGCCCGGCGCCGAACTGCGCGGACGCCTGGAGCGTTTCCACCGGGCCGCGCTGATCCTGACCTTCGGCGGCGGCACCAACGAGGTGCAGCGCGACATCATCGCCATGACCGCCCTCCGCCAGCCTGCCGCGGCGCGCTGAGCAGAAAGCAGAGAGACCACCATGGATTTCACCCCCACCGAAGCCCAGCTCGACCTGGCCCGCCTGACCGGCGAGGTGTGCGGCAAGCTCGTCACCGCCGACCGGTTGCGCGCACTCGACGTGGCGGGCCGGTTCGACGAGCCGCTGTGGAAGTCGCTGGCCGAGACCGGCGTGCTGGCCGCGGTGCTGCCGGAGAACGTCGGCGGCAGCGGCCTCGACGCGCTCGAGCAGACCGCGGTGCTGCGCGAACTCGGCAAGTCGGTCGCCGCGGTGCCGTACCTGTGGTCGATCGTGGTCGGCGCGGGCGCGCTGGCGCGGTTCGGTTCCGAGGAACAGCGCGCGCTGGCGACGCGGGCGGGCGAGGGCGGCGCGATCCTCACCGCGGCACTGGCCGAGGAGCACAACTACGAGCCCGCCAAGCCGACCACCGTCGCCCGCGAGAGCGGAGGCGCCTGGCGGTTGACCGGCGCCAAGACCACGGTGCCCTACGCCGACCGCGCCGCGCGAATCCTGGTGCCCGCCACGGTCTCCGGGGTGCCCGCGGTCTTCCTCGTCGACCCCGCCGACGCGTCGGTGCAGGTCACCGCGCAGCAGGTGGTCGACCTCAGCGCGGAATTCGGCGTCGAATTCACCGACACCCCGGCCGAATTGGTCGGCACGGTGGAGGGCGGCGCGGATCTGCTGGACTGGATCCTCACCCGCGCCTGGCTCGGGCTCAGCGCCCAGCAGCTCGGCACCGTCGAGAAGGCGCTCGACCTGGTGGCCGACTACGCCCGCGAGCGCGAGCAGTTCGGCAAGGCCGTCGGCAGCTTCCAGGCCGTCGCACAGCGCCTGGCCGACGCCTACATCGACGTCCAGGGCCTGCGCCTCGCGGTCACCCAGGCCGCCTGGCGGCTGGCCGAGGACCTGCCCGCCGCCGAGGCCGTGCATACCGCCAAGTTCTGGGCCGCCGACGCGGGCCACCGCGTCGCCCACACCGTCGTGCACGTGCACGGCGGCGTCGGCATCGACCGCGACCACATCGTGCACAACTACTTCACCGCCGCCAAGCACAACGAATTCGCCCTCGGCGCAGGCACCGACCACCTCCGCGCCCTCGGCGCCCTCCTCGCCAACCCATCCTGATCCGAACCACCCTGACATCGGCCCGTCGGCACAACCGACGGGCCGATCGCCGTTTCGGGACCACCTTCAGGCGGATCGACATTACTGAACTACTTCAGATAAGTGGCTACACTGGGCTCATGACCGCGAAGAATTTCCCGTTCAGCGACTTGATCCGCAAGCAGACGTCCGTGTTCCCAGCACTGGAGAACGCCGATGTCATCCTGGAGCGTCGCGACGCGGAGAATCTCGTGTTGTCCAGGTCCGAACGTTTCGAGGCCAAGGACACGGCCGTACGTCTGCTGGCGCGCACGATCGCGATCATCGCCAGGTCGAATCGCGGCCTCGCCGAGGAGGTGTTCGCCGAAGAACTGCCCTGGCTGAAGTGGCTACCCGAGACCGGCCGGAGCGAAGCGGTCACGGAACTGCTCGACCATCTCATCGCGGGTGCCGAGACGGGGTTGTTCACGCCGTTCGCGCGCGACCTGATCGCCTGGCAGCACACGGCCGAGATCTATGCACAGCCGGAATTGGCGCGCCGGCTCGCCGGCCCCTTCGCGCCGTCGGACTTCGGCGAAGTTCCGCGACCGGGAGCAGCCGAATGAAGCTGCGGAAAGGGGACGACGTACCGCGCCCCCGCCCGTGGCGCGTCGTCGTACACAACCTCAATGCGGCACGCGGTTGGGCCGAATTGCTTGCCCAGGCACCAAGCAATCTCGACCGAGCCTGGACCGACATCACCTCCGACCCACGCAGCGTCGGCAACCCGGCTCGCCAGCATCGACTGAAGTACGACCTCGGTTCGATCAAGATGGGCGGCGCCGTCCTCGAACAGTGGCAATACGAGATCACCAGCGGCGGGCGGATCTGGTACGCGATAGATGACGAGACCAGAACGTTGTTCCTGACACTCGCAAGCACCGGCCATCCCCGGCAGACCGACCGCCGCCGCTAGACATAGCGAACACGGCGAGCGAAAAGTGCTGCCACGCAGGGCTTTGACCACTATCCCAGGCTATGCGGCGGGTGGGGTGGAGATCAGGTAGCGCTGGAGGGTGGGGGCGATGTCGGCTATGAGCTGGGGTGGGGTCATGGCGACGACAGGGGGGATTTGTAGGACGTAGCGGCACAGGGCCAGGCCGAGGAGTTGGGTGACGATGAGGCCGCCGCGGCGGGGGGCGTCGGCCGGGTCGCCGAAGCGCAGCACCGCGGGCAGTACCTGTTCGGCGAAGATCACGCGGAAGCGGTCGGAGACGGCGTCGTCGGTGATGGACGAGCGAAGCAGGATCAACAGGACGGTGTTCTGCCGATCCTCCCAGATCGCGAGGA
The DNA here is from genome assembly GCF_057708605.1 of Nocardia sp. bgisy118. Lineage (NCBI taxonomy): Bacteria > Bacillati > Actinomycetota > Actinomycetes > Mycobacteriales > Nocardiaceae > Nocardia > Nocardia sp. bgisy118. The sequence continues at coordinate 18,098 of NZ_JBYISM010000008.1, forward strand.
AGCGGCGGATCAGCAACTCGCCCAGCGTGTCCGGCTCGGCGGCGGCCAGATCGGGCAGCTCCAGATCGATGTCGACGGCCGCCGCGAACAGGCCGTCCTTGCTGCCGAAATAGCGCATCACCATGGACGGATCGATGGCGGCGTCGGCGGCGATGGCGCGAATGGTGGCCTTGCGGAACCCTTCGGCGGCGAACCGCGCCCGCGCTGCGTCGAGGATCGCGGCGCGGGTCGCGTCGGAGCGACGGGCAGGGGCGTGATCGGACGACTCTGTCATGCCAACAATTGTAGGCCAACAACTGTTGACATCTGCGCGCGTACCGATCTATCGTTATGACAACAAGCGTTGGCCTACAGATGTTGACCTAGGAGCCACCATGAATGCCCCGCTCCCCCGCACCACCTCCGTACTCGTCGTCGGCGCCGGACCCGCCGGACTCACCGCCGCCATCACCCTCGCGGACGCGGGCGTCGACGTCGTCGTGCTGGACCGGCTCGCCGAGGGCGCCAACACTTCCCGCGCCGCCGTCGTGCACGCCCGCACCCTCGAGGTGCTCGCCGAGCTCGGCATCGCCGACGAACTGATCCTGCGCGGCATCCAGGTTCCGCGTTTCACCGTGCACGACGGCGCGCGCACCCTCGCGACCATCCACTTCGGCAAGCTCCCGACCCCGTACCCGTACACCCTGATGACCCCGCAGGACACCACCGAGGCGGTGCTCCTCGAGCGCCTGCACAAGGCGGGCGGGCAGGTGCACCGGCCGTACGTGGTCACCCGGGTGGTGCAGGAAAACGACGGCGTCACCGTCGAATACACCGACGCCGAGGACACCACGGGCACGATCCGCGCCGACTACGTGATCGGCGCCGACGGCATGCACAGCACCGTGCGCGAACAGGCGGGCATCGGCTTCACCGGCGACACCTACCCGGCCTCGTTCGTCCTGGCCGACGTCCGCATGGCCTGGCCGATCGCCAGGGACGAAGTGGCGCTGCACCTTTCGCCGGAGGGCGTCACGGTGGTCGCGCCGCTGCCCGACGACGCCGAACCCGATCGCTACCGGGTGGTCGCCACCGTGGCCGAAGCGCCCGAACACCCCACCGCCGAGGACATCCAGGCGATCCTCGACGCCCGCGGCCCCGGCGGCGACGTGCGGGTGCGAGAAGTGCTCTGGAGCTCGCGATTCCGCGTGCACCACCGGGTCGCCGACCGCTACCGCGCGGGTCGCGTCCTACTGGCGGGCGACGCCGCGCACGTGCACAGCCCGGCGGGCGGGCAAGGCATGAACACCGGTATCCAGGACGCGGCCGCCCTCGGCCCGTTGCTCGCGCGGGTGCTGGCCGGCGAGCCGCAAACCCTCCTGGACGAGTACGAGGCCACCCGCCGTCCGGTCGCCGTGGAAGTGGTGGCGTTCACCGACCGCATGACGAAGATGGCCACGCTGCGCCCCCGCCTCGCCAGGCTCGCGCGCAACACCGCGCTTTCGACGCTGAGCCGAATCCCCGCGATTCGCACCCGGCTCGCCTTCCGCTTGGCCGAGCTGACGAACCGCTGACCGAAAGACGCACTCGGGCCTCGATATTCGGCACACGGCAAAGGGCCGCCGCGATGATCGCGGCGGCCCCTTCCTGCCCTCGTGACTACTTGGCGCTCGCCTCGGCCTGCTCGTCCGCCGGGCGCTCCTCGGTCTGAGCCTTCGCCCAGCGGTAGTCCGGCTTACCCGCGGGCGAACGCTTGATCTCCTCGACGAACCAGAGGCTGCGCGGCAGCTTGTACGGCGCGATCTCCTTGGTCAGCACCGGACGCAGGTCCTCCAGGGTGGGCCGGTTGTCGCCGCGACACTGCACCACCGCGACGACGCGCTGACCCCAGCGCTCGTCGTCGACGCCGACCACCAGCGCGTCGAAGATCTCGGGGTGCGATTTCAGCGCGCCCTCGACCTCCTCCGGGAAGATCTTCTCGCCGCCGCTGTTGATGCTGACCGAACCGCGGCCGAGCATCGTGACGGTGCCGTCTTCCTCGACCCGCGCGTAATCGCCGGGGATCGAGTAGCGAGTTCCGTTGAACTCCTTGAACGTCGCGGCCGTCTTGGCCTCGTCCTTGTAGTAGCCGAGCGGAATGTGCCCCTTGCGCGCGAGGATGCCGATCTGGCCGGATCCGGCCGCCACCGGATTGCCCTGCTCGTCGAGCACCTCGGTGGAGGCGTCGATCTTCACCCGCGGCCCGCCGGTGTGCGCCGCGCCCTTCGCGACCATGCTCAACCCGCCGAAACCGGTCTCGGACGACCCGATCGAGTCGGTGATCATCCGGTTCGGCAGCAGATCGAGCAGCTTCTCCTTGATGGCGGGCGAGAACAGCGCCGCGCTACTGGCGATCGCGAACAGCGTCGAGAGATCGTAGGGCGCATCGGTTTCCGGGTTGCCCTCGATCAGCGCGTCCAGCATCGGCCTGGCCATGGCGTCGCCGGTGATGAAGATGAGGTTGATGCCGTGGCGGTCGATGTGCTGCCACACGCCGTGCCCGGTGAACTCGGGGATCATCACGGTCTTGCCGCCGCCGAACAGGCTCTGGAAGGTGGCCCACTGGGAGCCGCCGTGGATCATCGGCGGGATCGGGAACCGGGTCATCGGCGGGTTGGCCGCGCCCAGCTTCGCCAGATCCCATTCGTCGGCGACGTATTCGCCGGTGAGGAAGTTGATGCCGCCGCCGAGCACGCGCCACACGTCCTCCTGCCGCCACATCACGCCCTTGGGCATGCCGGTGGTGCCGCCGGTGTAGAGCATGTACAGGTCGTCCGGGGAGCGTTCGCCGAAATCGCGCGCGCCGGAGGACTGCGCGAGGGCCGCTTCGTATTCCACCGAATCCGCTGCGGTGGGGATGGCGCCGGTCGTATCGTCGTCCACAACGATGACGGTGCGCAGTTGCGAGATCGCGGGCCGGACCGCGGCCACCTTGTCGCTGTAGCGGCGCTCGTGAATCAGCGCGACCATGTCCGAATTGTCGAAGATGTATTGCAACTCGTTCTCGACGTATCGGTAGTTCACGTTGATCATCACGGCCCGCGCTTTGAACACCGCGACCATGGCCTCGGCGGCCTCGATGGTGTTGCGCGAGTAGATGCCCACCTTGTCGCCCGGCTGTACGCCTTGTTCCAGCAGGTAGTGCGCCAATTTGTTGGCGCGCTCCTCCAGCTGTGCATAGGTCACCTCACGGCCGTCGTCGGCCAGCGCGACGCGATCGGGCATGAGGTCGATGGCATGTTCGACGAGGTCGGCTATGTTGTGGCTCACACGCTAAAAATAGAACGTGTTACTGTTCTTGACAAGGCTCGAAAGTCAGGAGATCAGCAATGCCGCACTGCCTCGTCGAGAAGCGCGATCACGTTCTCATCGTCACCATGAACCGGCCGGAGGCCCGCAACGCGCTGTCGGCCGAAATGATGGCGATCATGCGCGACGCCTGGGACCAGGTGGACAGCGATCCGGACATCCGGGTGGCGATCCTGACCGGCGCGGGCGGCGCTTTCTGCGCGGGCGCGGACCTCAAGGCGATGACCACTCAGCACCCCGGCGATTCGTTCAAGGGGGGCGGCTGGGACCTGTCCAAGATCGAGGCGCTGCTCAAGGGCCGCAGGCTCACCAAGCCGCTGATCGCGGCGGTCGAGGGCCCGGCCATCGCGGGCGGCACCGAGATCCTCCAGGGCACCGACATCCGCGTGGCGGGCCAGAGCGCGAAGTTCGGTGTGTCCGAGGCGCGCTGGGGCCTGTTCCCGCTCGGTGGCTCCGCGGTGCGCCTGGTGCGCCAGATTCCTTACACCGTCGCCGCCGACATCCTGCTCACCGGCAGGCACGTCACCGCGGCGGAGGCCAAGGAGATCGGCCTGATCGGGCACGTCGTCCCGGACGGCACGGCGCTGGACAAGGCGCTCGAACTGGCCGACCTGATCGCGGCCAACGGCCCGCTCGCGGTGCAGGCGATTCTGCGCACCATCCGCGACACCGAGGCCATGCACGAGGAAGAGGCCTTCAAGATCGACGCCCAGCTCGGCGCCGAGGTCTTCAAGTCGGCCGACGCCAAGGAAGGGCCGAAGGCCTTCGCGGAGAAGCGCAAGCCCACTTTCACCGGTCGGTGAGCGAATACGGCTCGGCCCCCGGCGCGTTCGCGCACGGGGGCCGCGTTGTGTTCCTGCGTCAGTTGGCGCCCGGGTAGTCCATCCAGAACGGCTCCCACTGGTGGCCGTCGGGGTCGATGAAGGTACGGCCGTGCATACCGACCTCGGCCTCCTGGGCGCGCTTCTCCTCGTTGACTTCCTCGGTCGCGCCCGCGGCCACCGCGGCCTCGGTCAGCTGGTCGACCTCCTGCGCGCTGGACAGCGAGAGGGCGTAGCCTGCGGCCGCCGTCGAGACGGTGTCCGCGATCGGGCGCGTGCTGAAGGTCTTGAAGTATTCCCTGGTCAGCAGCATCAGACAGATGTTGTCGTCGATGACTATGCAGGAGGCGTTCACGTCGGTGAAGTCCTGGTTCACCTTCCAGCCCAGTGCCTCGTAGAAGGCCTTCGACCGGTCCAGGTCGGTGACCGGAAGATTGATGAAGATCATCTTGCTGCTCATGTTCTCGTCCTCTCGGGGCGCATCGGCGTGTTCACACATAGAGACGGACCCCGCGGCGCGAACTCATCGCAGCGGCGATCTGTGATCGTCGTCACTCGGATTTCGGCCGATCTTGGTCGATTGGAGCTTGATTCCGAGGCCTGTTTTGTGTCGGTGGGCTGTGGCATGGTGGCACCCATGAGCGACTCGTCGAGCCCGTCCACCACCCTCTCCCCCGACGTACTCGCGTCGTTCGAGAGCCACCGGCGGGAGCTGTGCGCCTACGCGTACCGCATGCTCGGTTCCTCCTTCGAGGCCGAGGACGCGGTGCAGGAGACTTTCACCAGGGCGTGGAAGTCCTACGACTCCTTCGAGGGCCGGGCCAGCCTGCGGTCCTGGCTGTACCGCATCGCCACCAACGTCTGCCTGGACATGCTCGACGGTCCGCAGCGCCGGGCAAGGCCGATGGATCTGTCCGGCCCGGGTAGGCCGGATTCGCCGCTGCCCGCGCCGCAGCCGGACTACGTCTGGATCGAGCCGATCCCGAATGCCCTTGCCTTCGGGGCGGATCCGGCCGAACACGCGGCCACCAAGGACACCCTGCGCCTGGCCTTCGTCGCGGCATGTCAGCATCTGCCCGCGACCCAGCGCGCCATCCTGATCATGCGCGAGGTGCTGCGCTTCTCGGCGAACGAGACCGCCGAGGCGCTGACCATGTCACCCGCGTCGGTGAACAGCGCCTTGCAGCGCGCCAGGGCCACCATGTCCAAGGTGCAGCCGACCAGCACCGACGGCTACGACGAATCCGACGACAATCAGCGCAAACTGATCGACGACTTCGTCGCCGCCTTCGAGGCCTACGACATGGACACGCTCACCACCCTGCTGAAAGCCGATGTGGCACTGTCCATGCCGCCCTTCGAGCTGTGGATCTCCGGCCCGGACAACGTGGCCGCGTTCATGCTCGGCACCGGCAGCGCCTGCGAGGGATCCCGGATGGTCCGGCTGGAAGGCGCGAACGGGTTGCCGGCTTTCGGCCACTACAAGCCGACCGAGGAGCCGGGCGTCTTCGTGCCGTGGTCGATCACGGTGCTGGAACTGGACGGCGACACGATCGCGGGACTGAACTTCTTCCTGGACACGGAGCGGCTGTTCCCGATGTTCGGGTTGCCGATGGAGTTGCGCGAAGCTGTTGCGTGAGGGAGTTTGCCAAGAGTTGGGTTTCGCCGGTCGACAGTTGGGTTCCGGTGGATGCCCAGGGTCGGGCGGTGGGACCGGCGGCCGGGTTCCCACGTTGTCGGCGCGTTAGTCGAACGGCCGATCGCGCGACGTGAACCCAGGTTGAGCTGGTCCAATTAGCTTGCCTACCAACGTTTGCCTCGAAGCGGTGCTGGGCACGTCGAGTGCCGTACCCGACGATCCGCCCGGACCAACCCACTACGTACGCGAACCGAACGCGCCCGAAGGCCACCTACCACGTACGCGGGCCAACGAAGCGCCCCGAAACAACCCGACGGCGTACGCGAACCAGCGACGCGCCCGAAGGCCATCTACCGCCTAGGCAAGCCAACGACGCACCGCGAAGACCAACCCCGCCACCGACGCGAGCCAACGACACCCGCCCGAAGGCACAATCGCACCTACACAACCCAACGACGCGCGCCCCGAACCCCTACGACGCCGACACGTACCTGTCCCGCAACTTCCGCTTGTACAACTTCCCGTTCGGGTCGCGGGGCAGCTCCGGCAGGTAGTCGATCGAGCGCGGCATCTTGTACTTCGCCAATCGCGTTGCGGCGAAGGCGAGTATGTCGGCGGTAAGCGCTTCGCTGGGCTCCACGCCGTCCACCGGCTGGACCACGGCCTTCACCTCCTGACCCCAATCCGGGTGCGGGATACCGAAGACCGCGACGTCGGCGACCTTCGGGTGGGTGATGAGCACGCCCTCGATCTCGGCGGGGTAGATGTTCACGCCGCCGGAGAGGATCAGGTCCGAGCGGCGGTCGCACAGGTAGAGGTAGCCGTCCTCGTCGAGATAGCCGATGTCGCCGACGGTGAACAGATCGCCGACCCTGGCGTCGTCGGTCTTGGCCTTGTCGTGGTGGTATTCGAAGCTCGACGCGCCCATCTTCATGTACACCAGGCCGGTCTCACCCACGGGGACCTCGCTGCCGTCCTCCTCGCTGAGCACCTTGATCACCGACCACGGCCACGCCTTGCCCACCGAGCCGGGCTTACGCAGCCAGTCGGCGCCGTTGATCACCGTGCCGCCGCCCTCGGTCGCCGCGTAGTACTCGGTGACCGTCGGGCCCCACCACTCCAGCATCTGGCGCTTGGTCTCCTGTGGGCACGGCGCCGCACCGTGCACCATGCTGCGCAGCGAGGACACGTCGTACTTCGCGCGCACCGCGTCCGGCAGCGCTAGCAGCCGGTGGAATTGGGTGGGCACCATGTGACTGTGGGTGACCTGGTACTTGTCGATCAGGCGCAGCATCTCCTCGGCTTCCCACTTGTCCATGAGAACGAGCTTGTGCCCCAATTGGATCGAAATGGTCGCGAAGTTCAGCACCGCGGTGTGATACAGCGGCGACCCGCAGATATGCACGTGATCGTCGTAGGGCGCCAGCTCGAACAAGCCGAAGAAGGCGTTGGTGTGCGGCGGGACCACGTCGGGATCGGCGCCGGTCAATGGACGCCGAACTCCCTTGGGACGCCCCGTGGTTCCCGAGGTGTAGAGCATCGGCGCGCCCGTACTGCGCTCGGACGGACGACCGGTGTCGGCCGCGCCGAGCCAGGCCACCGACTTGAAGCCCTCGATCTCACCGACCGAAAAGCGCACCGTCGGAGGCAGACCCGCCTCGTCGGCGGCGGCCTTCGCGGCGGCGGCGAACCGGTCGCTCGCGAAGAACGCCTTCGCCTCGCTGTCCTGGAGGATGTAGGCCACCTCGGGGCCGGTGAGATGCCAGTTCACCGCCACGATGTAGAGCCCCGACTGGTAGGCCGCGAAGTAGGCGGCGACCGCCTCGACGCAGTTGTGCACCATGCTCACCAGCACGTCGCCCGTCCGCAGGCCGAGGGCGCGCAGCCCGGTGGCGTAGCGGTCGGCGAGCGTGGCCAGTTCGTGATAGGTCACCTCGCGGCCCGAGGGATCGACCATGGCGATCCGATCGGGTTCGGCTTTCGCGATGTTCCACAGGCCGAGAATGTTCACCGACTCCTGCGCAGGGGGATTGTGCGGAGGCGGAGCGGACGGGGCGGGTGAGGCAGTCACCCCATTGAATTTAGAACGCGTTCTACTGATCGACAAGGGGTGCGAGCCGGTGCAATTGCTCGATATCCGGAACCGACACGAGCATCATGGTGACGCCCGCGGCCTCCCAGACCTTCAATTGCTCACGCACATGACCTTCGTCACCGATGATGGCGGTGTCCAGGATCAGCTCGTCCGGGACCACGGCCGCCGCCTCGGCCTTCTTGCCCGCCTGGAACAGCCTGCCGATCTCGTCGACCTCGCGCTCGTAGCCCATCCGCCGGTAGACCTGGGCATGAAAGTTCAGCTCCGGCGCACCCATGCCGCCGATGTAGAGCGCCATGATCCAGCGCATCCGTTCCAGCTCGGCGCCGGGGTCGTCGGTGATCACCACCTGGCAGCTGGCCGCGATCTCGAAGTCCTCGCGCGATCGGCGCGCGCCCACCCTGGCGAAGCCTTCGTCGAGCCAGTCGTTGTACATGTTCGCCAACCGCGGCGCGTAGTAGATCGCCAGCCAGCCGTCGGCGATCTCGGCGGTGAGCGCCATGTTCTTCGGACCTTCCGCGCCCAGCCAGATCGGCAAATCCGCACGTAGCGGGTGCACGATCGGCTTGAGCGGCTTACCGAGCCCGGTCGCGCCCGGCCCGGTGTACGGCAGCGGGTAGTGCGGTCCGTCGCTGGTCACCGGCGCCTCGCGCGCGAGGATGCGGCGGATGATGCCGACGTACTCGCGGGTGCGCTGCAAGGGTTTGGCGAACGGCTGCCCGTACCAGCCCTCCACCACCTGCGGACCGGATACCCCGAGCCCGAGGATCGCACGACCGCCGCTGAGGTGATCGAGGGTCAGCGCGTGCATCGCGGTCGCGGCGGGCGTGCGCGCCGACATCTGCACCACCGAGGTCCCCAGCCGAACCCGCTCGGTCGACGAACCCCACCAGGTGAGCGGACCGAAGGCGTCCGAGCCCCACGATTCGGCGGCGAAGACGGCGTCGAAGCCCGCCTTCTCGGCCGCCACGACCAACTCCCCCGCGTTCCGCGGCGGCTGCGCCATCCAATATCCGAGTTGCAATCCGAACTTCATGGTCGTCCCTTTCCTTGGCAACTTTTACGCGCACGGCCGGAGCGAAGGCGGAGGCACGCCCTTGCCACCAGAATAAGAACCTGTTCTACTCGATAGCGTGACTAAGGGGAATACCGCGTCCGGCGTATTCACGGGTGGGGGCCCGACGAGATGAGCACCGCCGCGAGCTGGGCGGGACGAACCCGGCCCACCGCGTGGCGCGAGGACGGCCGCCGGAACCGCGGCGGGTGATGAAGAGCTGAGAGAAGGTCGGAATTGGACACCAGCACGGCACCCGATGTGCTGAGCGCCCCGCTGCGGGCGCGATTCGACTACACACGGTCGGTGGGACCGACCATCGGCAGATTCCTGACCGGTCTGCGGAGCCGCAGGGTGGTCGGCGTGCGCGGGTCCGACGGCCGGGTTCTGGTGCCGCCGCCCGAGTACGACCCGGTGACCAGCCAGCCGCTGACCGAGTTCGTCGACGTCGCCGACACCGGCACGGTCGCCTCCTGGACCTGGGTGCACGAGCCGCTGCCCGGCCAGCCCTTCGACCGGCCGTTCGCCTGGGCGCTGATCCAGCTGGACGGCGCGGACACCAGCATGCTGCACGCCGTCGACGTCACCGCGCCGGACGAGATGCGGACCGGCATGCGAGTGCGGGCGCGGTGGGCCGCACAGACCGAAGGCAGCATCAAGGACATCGTCTGCTTCGAGCCGGGCGAGCAGTCCACCGCCGAGCCCGCCACCGAAAGCGGCGAGCCGGTCACGATGATCGTCACGCCGATCGATCTGTCCTACAAGCACACCGCTTCCCCGCAGGAGACCGTCTACCTGCGCGGACTCGCCGAGGGCAAGCTGATCGGCGCGCGCACCGACGCCGCGGGCAAGGTGTACTTCCCGCCGCGCGGGGCCAACCCGACCGACGGCAGGCCGACCGACGATTACATCGAACTCTCCGATCACGGCACGGTCACCACGTTCTGCATTGTGAACGTTCCGTTCCTCGGACAGCGCATCAAACCGCCGTACGTCGCGGCCTATGTGCTGCTGGACGGCGCCGACATTCCGGTACTGCATCTCGTACTCGGCTGCGACGCAAGCGAAGTGCGGATGGGCATGCGCGTGAAAGCGGTGTGGAAGCCGCGCGAGGAGTGGGGTCACGGTCTGGAGAACGTCGACCACTTCGAGCCGAGCGGCGAGCCGGACGCCGACTACGAGACCTACAAGCACCACCTGTGAGAGGCGCTTACGTTGACTGACAACGCCACCGACATCGCGGTCGTGGGCTTCGCCCACGCACCGCACGTGCCGGAGACCTTCGGCACCACCAACGGTGTCGAGATGCTGGTGCCCTGCTTCCAGCAGCTCTACTCCGATCTGGGCATCACCAAGTCCGATATCGATTTCTGGTGCTCGGGCTCCTCCGATTACCTTGCCGGACGCGCCTTCTCGTTCATCTCGGCGATCGACGCCATCGGCGCCGTGCCGCCGATCAACGAGTCGCACGTCGAGATGGACGCCGCGTGGGCGCTGTACGAGGCGTTCGTGAAGCTGAAGTCGGGGCAGGCGCGCACCGCGCTGGTCTACGGATTCGGCAAGTCGTCCGCGGGCACACTGCGCCAGGTGCTCACCATGCAGCTCGACCCCTACCTGGTCGCTCCCCTGTGGCCGGACGCGCTGTCCATCGCCGGTCTCCAAGCGCGGGCCGGACTCGACGCGGGCCGCTGGACCGAGCGCGATATGGCCGCGGTGGCGGCGGGCGCTTCCGGTGACGTCGAAAGCTTGCTCGCCACACCGTATGTGGCCGATCCGCTGCGCGCCCACGACTGCGCGCCGATCACCGACGGCGCGGCCGCCATCGTGCTCGCGGTCGGCGATCGCGCCCGCGAGCTGTGCGAGCGGCCCGCCTGGATCACCGGCATGGCGCACCGCGTCGACACCCCGGTGCTCGGCGCTCGCGATCTCACCGCCTCGCCCTCGACTTCCGCTGCGGCACAGGCGGTTACCGGCGGCGACCTGAGCGGCTTCGACATCGCCGAACTGCACGCGCCGTTCAGCCACCAGCAGCTGATCCTCGCCGAGGCCATCGGGCTGAAGCCGGAGACCACCTTGAATCCGTCGGGTGGCGCACTGGCCGCCAACCCGATGTTCGCGGCGGGCTTGGAGCGCATCGGTTTCGCGGCCGAAGCCATCATGGCGGGCACCGCGAACCGCGCGCTCGCCCACGCCACCAGCGGCCCCGCGCTGCAACAGAATCTTGTGACCGTTTTGGAGGGGCAGGTATGAGCGAACGAAGTGAGCGAATCATGTGCCAGCGCGCCACGCGCATGCCGGCGCCGAGCGCCAGCGAGGTGCAGGCATGAGCGTTCCGGCCGCGGTGCTCGGCACCGGACAAACCCATCACGTGACGAAACGAACCGACGTCTCGATGTCGGGCATGTGCCGCGAAGCAATCGATCGCGCGCTCGCCGACGCCGGGCTCACCATCGCCGATATCGATGCGGTGGTGGTCGGTAAGGCGCCGGACCTGTTCGAGGGCGTCATGATGCCCGAACTGCATATGGCCGACGCGCTCGGCGCGACCGGGAAGCCGCTGCTGCGCGTGCACACCGCAGGCTCGGTGGGCGGTTCCACCGGCGTGGTGGCCGCCAACCTGGTGCAGGCCGGCGTGCACAAGCGGGTGCTCGCGGTGGCGTGGGAGAAGCAGTCGGAGTCGAATGCCATGTGGGCGTTGTCGATTCCGGTGCCGTTCACCATGCCGGTCGGCGCGGGCGCGGGCGGCTACTTCGCCCCGCACGTGCGTTCCTACATCCGCAGGTCCAATGCGCCGTCCCACATCGGTGCGATGGTCGCGGTGAAGGATCGGCGCAATGGCGCCAAGAACCCGCTCGCCCACCTCCGGCAGCCCGACATCACGCTGGAATCGGTGCTCGCCTCGCAGATGCTGTGGGATCCGATCCGCTTCGACGAGACCTGCCCGTCCTCGGACGGCGCGTGCGCGATCGTGCTCGGCGATGCCGACGCGGCCGCGGCGGTGGAAGCCGAGGGCAAGAAGGTGGCGTGGGTGCACGGCACCGCGATGCGCACCGAGCCGACCACTTTCGCCGGGCGCGACCAGGTCAACCCGCAGGCGGGCCAGGACGCGGCTGCCGCGCTGTGGAAGGCGGCGGGCATCACCGACCCGCTCGAGGAGATCGATGCCGCCGAGATCTACGTGCCGTTCTCCTGGTTCGAGCCGATGTGGCTGGAGAACCTCGGTTTCGCCGCGCCGGGCGACGGCTGGAAGCTCACGGAGAAGGGCGAGACCGAGATCGGCGGACGCATCCCGGTGAACCCGTCGGGTGGCGTGCTGTCCTCCAACCCGATCGGGGCTTCCGGCCTCATCCGGTTCGCGGAGGCGGCCAAGCAGGTGATGGGACGGGCAGGCGACTACCAGGTCGACGGCGCGCGCAAGGCCATGGGCCATGCGTACGGCGGTGGATCCCAGTACTTCTCGATGTGGGTTGTCGGCGCGGAAAAGCCTCGCTGACGCTCGGCTTACTCCGCACCGACCGACGTTGGAGGTCGATCGGGGGCGCTTCGCTTCCCCGATCGACGGATACCTGCCATCAGATACGGAGCTCCTATGACCACCACTACCGAGCATCCCGCCCGCCTCGCCGGACTCGCATCCCAGGCCGCGGTGCGGGCACGGGACAAGGACGCGTGGCTGGATCTGTTCGCCGCCGACGGGATCGTCGAAGATCCCATCGGCCCTTCGGGTTTCGACCCCGAGGGCAAGGGTCACCGCGGCCGTGACGCCATCGCGGCGTTCTGGGACAAGGCGATCGCGCAGACCGAATCGATCGAGTTCCTCTTCGACGATTCCTTCGCCTGCGGCAAGGAGGTGGCCTTCACCGGCACCATCCGCACCCGCATCGGCGGGCATCAGATCGATGCCGAGGGCGTGTTCACCTACAAGGTCGACGACGCGGGCAAGATCGCCGCCCTGCGCGCGTTCTGGGAGGTCGACCGGGCGATCGCGACTACCCGGCGCGTCGACTGATTCCGGCTGCCCCTGCTCTCGGGCAGCAGACGAAAGGGCCCTCGAACCGGCTGGGTACTCCGGTTCGAGGGCCCTTTTCGCTCGGTCAGTGCGCGACCGGGCAGCCGCCCTTGGTCTTGTAGTCGACCGGGAATTCCTTGATACCGTTCAGCCACCCGGACCGCAGGCGCTTGGCGTCGCCGAACTTCGTCATATCGGGCAGGTGGTCGGCGATCGCGTTGAAGATCAGATCGATCTCCAGACGGGCCAGGTTCGCGCCGATGCAGAAGTGCGCGCCGGTGCCGCCGAAGGACAGGTGCTGGTTGTCCTTGCGGGTGATGTCGAACTTCTCCGGGTTCTCGAAGACGTCCTCGTCGAAGTTGGCCGAGCGGTACAGCATCACCAGCCGCTGCCCCTTCTTGATCTGCACGCCGCCGAGCTCGGTGTCCTCCAGCGCGGTGCGCTGGAAGGAGGTGACCGGAGTCGCCCAGCGGATGATCTCGTCGGCCGCGGTGGCCGGGCGCTCCTTCTTGAACAGCTCCCACTGGTCGGGGTTGTCCAGGAAGGCCATCATGCCGTGGGTGATGGCGTTGCGGGTGGTCTCGTTGCCTGCGACCGCGAGCATGATGACGAAGAAGCCGAACTCCTCCTCGCTGAGCTTGTCACCGTCGATATCGGCCTCGATCAGCGTGGTCACGATGTCGTCGGCGGGACATGCCTTGCGGGCGGCGGCCATCTGGTAGGCGTAGCCGAGGATCTCGGCGGACGCGGCCACCGGGTCGGCGTCGTTCTCCGGGTCGTCGTAGCCGGTCATCTGGTTGGACCAGGTGAAGACCTTCATCCGGTCTTCCTGCGGAACGCCGATCAGCTCTGCGATCGCTTGCAGCGGCAGCTCGCACGCGACCTGGGTGACGAAATCGCCCGCTCCCGAATCGGCCGCGCTCTTCACGATCTCCTCGGCCCGCGCCGATAGTTCGGCGCGCAGGCCGTTGATGGCGCGCGGGGTGAAGCCGCGCGAGATGATCTTGCGAAGCTTGGTGTGCTCGGGCGCGTCCATGTTGAGCAGCACGATGCGCTGGAGTTCGATCTGCTCGCGGGTGATGTCGTCGTTGAAGCGCGGGATCGCGGTGTTCTCGAAGCTGGAGAACACCTCGCTGCGCCGCGACACCTCCTTGACGTCGGCGTGCTTGCTCACCACCCAGAAACCCTCGTCCTGGAAGCCACCGGTCTCGGGCGACTGCGGGTTCCACCAGATCGGCGCGGTGCGGCGCAGTTCGGCGAATTCTTCGACCGGAACTCGCTCGGCGTAGATGTCCGGGTCCGTGACGTCGAACCCTTCCGGCAGATTCGGGCGGGCGTTCCGAGTCTCAACCACCAGATGTCTCCTTCGACAAACTGAAACACGTTCTACAATCAATTGCAGCACAGCCGGAAGGACTAGTAAAGAAGCCCAGTACATCCGGCTGGCACACGTTTCAGTTTTGGTCCCCAGAGGAAGGTTCAAGATGGGCACACCCGTCATCGTCGAGGCCGCTCGCACTCCGATCGGCAAGCGCGGCGGCTGGCTATCCGGCCTGCACGCCGCCGAACTCCTCGGCCTGGCCCAGCGCGGGCTGCTCGAGCGCGCTCACCTGGACCCGGCCCAGGTGGAGCAGGTCATCGGCGGCTGCGTCACCCAGGCGGGCGAGCAGTCCAACAACGTCACCCGGGTCGCGTGGCTGCACGCCGGACTGCCGTGGCAGGTCGGCGCGACCACGATCGACGCGCAGTGCGGTTCGGCACAGCAGGCCAACCACCTGGTGGCCGGCCTCATCGCCGCAGGTGCGATCGATATCGGCATGGCCTGCGGCGTTGAGGCGATGAGCCGAGTTCCGTTGGGCGCCAACGTCGGCGAGCACGCCGGTCCGCGCAGGCCGGCGTCGTGGAACATCGACCTGCCCAACCAGTTCGAGGCCGCCGAGCGAATTGCCAAGCGGCGCGGCATCTCTCGCGCGGACGTCGACGAATTCGGCGCACGCTCGCAGCGGCTGGCCGGGCAGGCGTGGGCCGAAGGACGCTTCGATCGCGAGGTGCTGTCGGTCACCGCGCCCGCGGTGGACAAGGAAGGCAACCTCACCGGCGAGAAGCTGGACGTGGCCCGGGATCAAGGTCTGCGCGAGACCACCGTGGAGGGCTTGGCCAAGCTGAAGCCGGTCCTGGAGGGCGGCGTGCACACCGCAGGCAGTTCGTCACAGATCTCCGACGGCGCGGCCGCGGTGCTGCTGATGGACGAAAAGGCCGCGCAGCGAGCGGGTTTGCGCCCCCGCGCGCGGATCGTGACTCAGGCACTGGTCGGCGCCGAGCCGGAATTCCATCTCGACGGTCCGGTGCAAGCTTGCACTCGCCTACTGGAGCGTTCCGGGATGAGTATCGGCGACATCGACCTTTTCGAGATCAATGAGGCATTCGCTTCGGTCGCACTTTCGTGGGCTTCTGTACACCAGCCGGACATGGACCGGGTGAATGTCAACGGCGGCGCGATTGCTCTCGGCCATCCGGTCGGGTCCACCGGATCCCGGCTCATCACAACGGCTTTGCACGAACTGGAGCGGACCGGCGGCAGCACGGCAATGGTGCTCATGTGTGCCGGTGGCGCACTGGCGACAGGTACGATCATCGAGAGGTTGTAGCAACTTCAACTAATTCCACTCCCATTTGTTGAACGTTCATCCCAGAGCCCGCAAAACGTGTCGTACGCCACACAGTGACCAGTACGGCCGACTAGATGAGATGTCAGCTATCTTGTCGCTAACATCGCCCTGATCGGGAAGACCCCCGCGACGGGCCAGAACCGGGTCGTACCGCGCCTCCACTAGAGACGTTGGCGCGACCCGCAAACGCAACCGTCCCAGTAGCTTCGCCGACCGCTCACCTAGAAGCTTCAAGGAAATCCTGAATCAGGCGTAGGTTTTCAGTTACTGAGCCGCTAATATCAATGATACGTATCCGAGATAACGACTGTTAGTACAGCGAAGGGAATTGGGCGGCTCACAATGGCTGATTTCGCGGCGCGGCTGAACAAGCTGTTCGAAACCGTGCATCCCCCGGGGCGCAAGCCGCACACCAACGCGGAGGTTGCGGCTGCGCTGACGGCCTCCGGGCATCCGATCTCGAAACCGTATCTCTCGCAGTTGCGGTCGGGCCAACGGACCAACCCGTCGGACGAAACGGTGGCTGCACTGGCCAAGTTCTTCAAGGTCAAGCCGGACTACTTCTTCAACGACATCTATGCCGCCAAGATCGATCACGATCTTGAGCTGCTGTCCCAGCTGCAGGGCTACGGACTGCGTCGGCTGTCGAGTAGGGCGTTCGATCTTTCCGAAGAATCGCAGAACCTTCTCACCTCCATGGCGGAGAAGTTGCGGGCGAGTGAGGGCTTGCCCGAAATTCCTCCGGACGGAACCGAATAAGGTTCTCCCACAGCGCAGCACAGTGCGGCCATCGGTCGCACTGTGCTGCGTTGTGCGCGAACCAGCTCCCGAGGACGGGCAGGCCGCCGCGGCACACGGGTTCCCGCCGAATCCAATTCGGCGGAGTGCGCGCATTCTGTAGCGTCCGCGGATTGCGCGCCGATTCGGATTCCACGCCGTGCAAGAACGTTTGAAAGTGCACCGCTCGATCCATACCGAGCGGGTTGCGATCGCCATTGTGCAAACGCATGCCACACCACAGAAGACAGAGCGAGCAAGTTCCTCGTTCGGTCGATAGCCCCGATTTCCAGGGGCGCATTACATTCCACTGATGGACACGGGTCCAACTTCGATCCCGCGGCCTTATCGTCACGGTGACGATGCCCTCACAGGTCGACGGTGCGCGCGGTGAGCAGTGTAGTCATCCATCCGAGTCGATGTCATCGACGGGTGACCGGGAACACCGATCATCGAAAATCGTGGTGCGGCACGGAGAACGGCGGCCGTCACCACATGCGACGGCGACACCGATGGATGATCACCCGCGTCAGGTCATCGAGAAACCGGCTCCTCCGAGTGCGCGCCTGCGGTGGACTCGTAGGCGCGCGCGATCGCCTGTACCCAGCCGCGCGAACCGACACCCTCCGACGGCGCGATCCATCGAGCGTCTATCACGATGTCGCCCAACGGATTTCGCGCCCACTCCGCCACCTCGTCGGCGCGCTCGGCGATGGCGTCGGGCGGCGTGCCCGCGGCCACCAACTCGACACCGCCACCCGATTGCAGGTAGAGGGCGTCCATGATCTGGGCGACCTGGTCCGAGGCACGCAGCTGCGTGGAGGTTCCGGTCTGATCGTGCGCCACCACTTCAGGGAACCGGCCGACCATCAGGCGGTGCAGCGACCGAATCTGGCGCAGCAGCACTCTGGCTCGCACCCACAGCTCCACCACGATCCACACCGCGCCGAAAGCGACCAGCAGCGCGGCGATTTCCCACGCGGGCCAGTCCCACGCCGGTTGACCCGCGGGCGCGCTCGGCTCGTCGGTCAGCGCGCGCCGCACCTGAAGCACCGCGAGCACGCCGACCAACGCGGTTCCCCCGGTGTAGATGGCGATGCCGCGGCCGAGCGTCGTCCAGTCCAGGTTGCGCAATCCGGTCACGACGATGAAGATCGCGCCGAGCACGACGAGCAGCCAGCCGAACGTGTACGACCACGACAGCGCGATGGCCACCGCGGTCGTGCCCGCCGCGTAGATCACCATGCCGATCTGGCGCAGGTTGCGCCGCGAGACCACCGGCCACGCCGCGGCGGCCACCACCGAGGTGGCCGTGACGAACGCGAGCCACACCGAGAGCACGACGCCGTCGGACAGCAGCCCGGAGCGCAGGCCGTGCGGGCGCAGATTGTCCACGGCGAGGGCGATTTCGGGCACCGCGACCGTCGCGCCGAGCGCTACCGCGGCCACCGCGACGACGATCGCCACCCGCGCCGTCGTCGCGGGTTTCACCAGCACGCGCCCCACGCGCGCGCCCGCGGCCACCCAGACCAGCATGGCCGTCAACCAGAACGTCATCCGAGTGCCTCATCGAATCGAAGGACCGAGACGCCCGCGCCTCGGCTGTTGAAGACGCGCAGCCGGGTCATCAGCATGGCGGCGAAGGTCTCGGCCTCCCATTCGGCCAGCTCGTCGGCGCCGTCGTCGACGATCTGCTGATGGGCGCGCTGGCTCAGCATGTAGGCGATCAGGTCGTCGCCGGCCTCGAGTGTCACCTCCGGTGCGGGCGCGCCCTCGTGGTCGAAGACGATGTGGCCGAGTTCGTGGGCCAGCGTGTGATCGCGGCTGGGCAATGTGGCCGCCAGCACGATGACGTCCCGGTCGGGATAGAACCTGCGCTGGCCGCAGACACCGGGACCCAGTTGGGCACTGGCGATCTCGATTTCCCGCTTACGCTCGTTGGCGATCGCGGCGACCACCTCGTCCAGGGTGGTGGCGTCGTAGTCGGCGGCCACGGCGCACACCGCGTCGACCGCGGCCGCCACCCGCCGGTAGGACCGGGAACTGCTCTGCGTCCTGCTCTCACTCATGCCTGACCCCTCACAACCTCGGGCCGAAGAACTGGGCGCGGGCGGCGTCCACCCTGGCCTGCGCGGCGGAGGCGCTCTGGAAACTGACCACGCCGGAACCGGTTCCGGCGAGCGCGAGGGCGAGGAGGCCGCCGACGACCGAGAGCACGTTCGGTTCGGGCAGTCCGTTGTCGGCGCTCGTCGGGCGTACGTCGTGGTTCGGATTCGCGGGCACTTGCGGCGCGGGAGCGGGCGGCGGAGTCTGCTCCGGAACCGCCTTCGCGGCGGGCGGTGCGGCGACCGGGATCGGAGCGAGCTGTGGAGCCGGGCCGTCGGGGACGGGCGGAATGACGAGGGGCGCAGCAGGAGTCGCCGGGACGGGCAGTGTCGGCAGCGGGATCAGCAGGAGCAGCAGTGGGGAGGCGGAGCCGACCGCGGCCGAACCGACACCGGCGGAACCAACGCCCGCCGAACCGACAGCCGCGGAACCGACAGCGGCAGAGCCGACGGCCGCCGAACCGACACCCGCGGAACCAACGCCCGCCGAACCGACACCCGCGGAACCAACGCCCGCGGAACCGACAGCGGCCGAACCGACACCGGCGGAACCGACAGCCGCGGAACCGACAGCGGCAGAGCCGACGGCTGCCGAACCGACAGCGGCAGAACCAACGGCCACCGAACCGACAGCTGCCCCCAGACCCGCCGAACCGGTACCGAGCAACGCAGCCAATCCGGCTGAGCCGGTGCCCAACAACGCACCCAATCCGGCCGACCCGGTACCGAGCACAGCGGCCAACCCGGCGGAACCGGCCGCACCGGCCGAGCCCAATCCGGCTGAGCCCAGTCCGGCGGAACCCGCGGCGGCGGCGGAACCGAGTCCAGCGGAACCCGCGGCGCTTGCCGAGCCGACAGCGGACGAACCGATCTCCTCGGCGGTGGGTTCGGGAGTCATTGGCACCAGCGGCAATCCGGGGCCCGTGATGGAAGCGCTCGACGCGGGGACGCGCGGCTGACCCGGCTCCTCGGGCGGTATGCCACCCGGTTGCGCGAGGGCGGCAACGGAACCGAGTAGCGCAAAACCGGTCACAGCTCCGGCTAGTGCCACCGCACGGAACGTGCGACCAACGGCCATGCGCCAGCCTTCCCCTCTTCGTACAGCGCAGCTATATGCCCGGTCGCAACACCTCATCCGGACTTTTGACGGACGGGTGCCCATAGTAAACCCCCGCCCTGAAAGGCGCAGGGAAAGGATGGCAGCGCACAGCGGCGCCCCGAGGGGACAGGGCTCGCGTCACATGGCGTTAGCTCGAATTTCACTGGGCGAGCCCAGGGCCCGCCCAGCAAACAGATCGATCAGGCTCCGTACACCGGCTCCGGCGGCGCGGCCTTCGCGATGAGGTCCGCGACGACCGGGCCGAGCTCGACGGGCTCCCAGCGCGCGCCGCGATCCACCGCGACGCCGTGCCGCCAGCCGTCGGCCAGCGCGACCTTGCCGCCCTCGACCTCGAACATGCGACCGGTGACACCGGCGGACTGGGGGCTGCCGAGCCAGACCACCAGCGGCGAGATGTTCTCCGGCGCCATCGCGTCGAACCCGTCCTCGGGCTTGGCCATCGTCTCGGCGAACACGGTCTCGGTCATCCTGGTGCGCGCGGCGGGCGCGATGGCGTTGACGGTCACGCCGTACCGGGCGAATTCAGCGGCGGCGGTCAGGGTCAGCCCGGCGATACCCGCCTTCGCGGCGCCGTAGTTGCCCTGGCCGACGCTGCCCTGCAGGCCTGCGCCGGAGCTGGTGTTGATGATGCGGGCGTCGACCGGACGGCCCGCCTTGCTCTCGCCGCGCCAGTATTCGATGGCGTGACGCATGGTGGCGAAATGGCCCTTGAGGTGCACTCGCACCACCGCGTCCCACTCGTCCTCGCCCAGGTTGACCAGCATCCGGTCGCGCACGAAGCCCGCGTTGTTGACCAACACGTCCAGCCCGCCGAAGGTATCGACTGCCTGCCGGATCAGGTTGCGCGCGCCCGCCCAGTCCGCGATGTCGTCGCCGTTGGCCACGGCTTGGCCGCCCATCGCCTCGATTTCGGCGACCACCTGCTGGGCGGGCGTCTCGACGGTGGCAGCGCCGTCGAGGGCGGAGCCGAGGTCGTTGACCACCACGCGCGCGCCCGCGGCCGCGAAGGCCAGCGCGTGCGCCCGGCCGATACCGCGGCCCGCGCCGGTGACGATGACGGTGCGCCCCGCACAGATCTGCTCGCTCATTACCTGTTGTCCTCTTTCGTTCTGTTCGGGATCAGGCCCGCTGCTGGTCGTGCTCCGCGGTGGACGCGGCAAGGAAGGCGGGGCGCTCGCCGCCACCGTGCACCGGCAGCGAGGCGCCGCTGACGTAGGCGGCGAGGGGCGAGGCCAGGAAGGCGGCGGCGCGGCCGATGTCCTCGGGACGGGCCATCCGGCCGAGCGGAACCGTCGCGGCGACGGCGTCGACGCCCTCGCGGTCGCCGTAGTGCATTTCGGTGAGCTCGGTCTCGACCAGGCCGACCACCAGCGAGTTCACCCTGACCTTCGGGGCCCACTCGACGGCGAGGGATTGGGTCAGGTTGTCGATGCCCGCCTTGGCCGCGCCGTAGGCCGCGGTGCCCGGGGAGGGCCGATGGCCGCTGACGCTGGAGATCATCACGATCGATCCGCCGTCGGACTGTTCCTGCATGACCGCGTTGGCGGCCTGCGAAACCAGTAGCGGGGCGAGGAGATTCAGCTCCACGATCTTGGCGTGGAAGTTCTTGCTCGCGGTGGCGGCGAGCGCGAAGGGGGCGCCGCCCGCGTTGTTCACCAGGTGATCGAGCCGCCCGTGGCGGGCGAGCACCGTGTCGATCATGCCCTGGACCGCGTCGCCGTCGCGGACGTCGCACGGCAGGTATTCGATCTCCCGGCCGTCGTGGACCACCGGGGCGTCGGCCGGGCGCCGGGCGCACGCGACCACCGTCGCACCCGCCGCCAGGAATGTCCTGCTGATCCCCGCGCCTACACCGCGCACTCCGCCGGTGACCAAAACGACGCGATCGGTCAGATCGATTTCGAGTCCCACCGTGCTAACCTACCAAGCAACTGCTTGCTTTGCCAATGCCCGGCGACATCCGGCACGCACCACGAGCTCAGAAACGAAGGACATGCGATGGGGATCAACCGTCACTCCGAATCAACCGGCATCACCGTCGTCACGGTCGACTACCCGCCGGTCAATGCCATCCCGACCGACGGCTGGTTCGCCATCGCCGACGCCGTCCGCGCGGCAGGGCGCGACCCAGAGACCAAGGTCGTGGTACTGCGCGCGGAGAACCGCGGCTTCAACGCGGGCGTCGACATCAAGGAGATCCAGAGCAAGCCGGGCCACCAGGCGCTGATCGACGCCAACCACGGCTGCTTCGAGGCGTTCGCCGCGGTCTACGACTGCCCGGTGCCGGTCATCGCGGTGGTGCAGGGCTTCTGCCTCGGCGGCGGCATCGGCCTGGTCGGCAACGCCGACGTCGTCATCGCCTCCGACGACGCCACCTTCGGCCTGCCCGAGGTGGACCGCGGCGCGCTCGGCGCGGCCACGCACCTCTCCCGGCTGGTCCCCCAGCACCTGATGCGCGCGCTGTTCTACACCGCGAGCACCATCACCGCCCAGCAGCTGCAGCACTACGGCTCGGTGTACCAGGTGGTGCCGCGCGCCGAACTCGACGCCGCCGCCATGGAAGTCGCCAAGAACATCGCGGCCAAGGACGGCCGGGTGATCCGGGCGGCCAAGCGCGCGCTCAACGGCATCGACGTGCAGGACGTGCACCGCAGCTACCGCTACGAGCAGGGCTTCACCTTCGAACTGAACCTGGCGGGCGTCGCCGACGAGATCCGCGCCAGGTTCGAAGACGACCTCGCGGCGCGCAAGGCCGGCGAGTAGCCCGCCCACGGATACAGGAGAACACATGCGGGACAAGCGAATGTCGCTCGACGACGTGGTCGGCGAGCTGCGCAGCGGAATGACCATCGGCATCGGCGGCTGGGGTTCCCGGCGCAAGCCGATGGCGCTGGTGCGGGCCATCCTGCGCTCGGACCTCACCGATCTGACCGTGGTCAGCTACGGCGGCCCCGACCTGGGCCTGCTCTGCTCGGCGGGCAAGGTGCGCAAGGCGTACTACGGGTTCGTGTCGCTGGATTCGGCGCCCTTCTACGATCCGTGGTTCGCCAAGGCGCGCACCGAGGGCGCGATCACGGTCCGCGAAATGGACGAGGGCATGGTCAAGTGCGGTCTACAGGCCGCGGCGGCCCGGCTGCCGTTCCTGCCGATCCGCGCCGGGCTCGGCTCCGCGGTCATGGATTTCTGGGAGGGCGAGCTGAAGACCGTCGCCTCCCCCTACCCGGCCGCCGACGGACGGACCGAAACGCTCGTCGCCATGCCCGCGCTGAATCTCGATGCGGCGCTGGTTCATCTGGACCTCGGCGACAAGCACGGCAATGCCGCCTACACCGGCGTCGACCCCTACTTCGACGATCTGTACTGCCTGTCCGCCGAGCGCCGCTACCTGTCGGTGGATCGGCTGGTCGAGACCGAGGAGCTGGTGAAAGCCGTTCCGCAGCAGGCGATCATCCTCAACCGGATGATGGTCGACGGCGTGGTCGAGTCCCCGGGCGGCGCGCACTTCACATTCTCCGGCAGCTACGGCCGGGACGAGAAATTCCAGCGTCACTACGTGGCGGCCGCCAAGACGCCCGAGTCGTGGGCCGAGTTCAAGGCCACGTACCTCGACGTCTCCGAGGACGAATACCAGGCGGCCGTCCGCGCTTTCGCCACGCAGGAGGGCTGACCCGATGACCGACACCACCACGAGCACCCTCGCCGAAGTGTGCGTCGTCGCCTGCGCGGAGATCTTCCGCGGGGCGGGCGAGATCATGGCGAGCCCGATGTCCCCGGTCACCACGATCGGCGCGCGACTGGCCCGGCTTACCTTCGAACCGGATCTGCTGCTCTCCGACGGCGAGGCGCTCTACCTGGCCGAAACGCCCGCGCTCGGCGCGAAAGCCCCCATCGAGGGCTGGATTCCGTTCTCCAAGGTCTTCGACGTGGTCGCCTCCGGTCGACGGCACGTGGTCATGGGCGCCAACCAGATCGACAAGTACGGCAACCAGAACCTGTCCGCCTTCGGCCCGCTCCAGCGGCCGACCAGGCAGATGTTCGGCGTGCGTGGCGCGCCGGGCAACACGATCAACCACGCCACCAGCTATTGGGTGCCCAGGCACACCAACCGGGTGTTCTGCGAGCAGGTCGACATCGTCTCCGGCGTCGGCTACGACAAGATCGACCCGGCCAACCCGGCTTTCCGCTTCCACCACCTGCACCGGGTCGTGAGCAATCTGGGCGTCTTCGATTTCGGCGGGCCCGGCCACACGATGCGCGCCCTCTCGCTGCACCCCGGGGTGAGCCCGGAAGAGGTCGCCGAGAACACCTCGTTCGAGATCGCCGGGCTCGGCGAGGCGGGCGAGACGCGGCTGCCGAGCGCGGAAGAACTGCGGATCATCCGGACGGTGCTGGATCCCAAGGGCATTCGCGACAAGGAAGTGGCCGCATGACCGAGTCAGGGCCCGGAGGAGGCAGCCTGCGTAACCACGTAGGGCCCCTCGGGCATGCACGAAAGGACACCGCATGACCGGACGCCTGCACACGCCGCTGACCGAATTGGTCGGCGTCGAGCATCCCGTCGTACAGACCGGCATGGGCTGGGTGGCCGGCCCGAGCCTGGTCTCGGCCACCGCCAACGCGGGCGGCCTCGGCATTCTCGCCTCGGCGACCATGACCTTCGCGGAGCTGGAAGCGGCGATCGCGAAGACCAAGTCGCAGACCGACAAACCGTTCGGCGTGAACATCCGCGCCGACGCCACCGACGCGGGCGAGCGCATCGACCTGCTGATCAGGGAGAAGGTGGCGGTCGCCTCGTTCGCGCTCGCGCCGAAGAAGGATCTCATCGCCAAGCTCAAAGACGCAGGCGTCGTGGTGATTCCGTCGATCGGCGCGGCCAAGCACGCGGTGAAGGTGGCCTCCTGGGGCGCCGACGCGGTGATCGTGCAGGGCGGCGAGGGCGGCGGGCACACCGGTCCCGTCGCGACCACGCTGCTGCTGCCCTCGGTGCTCGACGCGGTCGACATCCCGGTCGTCGCGGCGGGCGGTTTCTTCGACGGGCGCGGCCTGGCGGCGGCGCTGGCCTACGGCGCGGCGGGCGTCGCGATGGGCACCCGCTTCCTGCTGACCCAGGAGAGTTCCGTGCCCGACGCGGTGAAACAGGAATACCTGCGCAGGCAGTTACAGGACACCGTGGTCTCGTTGAAGGTCGACGGCATGCCGCATCGCGTGCTGAACACCGAACTGGTGCAGCGGCTGGAGAATTCGGGCCGCTGGCGTGGCTTGGCCGCGGCGGTGTCGAACGCGGCGCGGTTCAAGAGCATGACCGGCATGAAGTGGTCGACCATGGTCAAGGATGGCCTCGCCATGCGAAAGACCAAGGACCTCAGCTGGTCCCAGGTGATCATGGCCGCCAACACCCCGATGCTGTTGCGCGCCGGGCTCGTCGAGGGCAACACCCAGGCGGGGGTGCTGGCCGCGGGTCAGGTCACCGGCATCATCGACGACCTGCCGACCTGCAAGGAGCTCATCGATCACGTGGTCGCCGACGCGCTGGCGCGGATCGAGGCGATGTCGGCGCTCGCCGGTCGAACGGCTACTCACTGACCCCCGATCAGCATCGACCTACAAGGCCGCTCGATCCCCGATCGAGCGGCCTTGTCATGCCCTGAACCGGCGGGCCAGGCGCGTCGGCGCGATGCGACCGAGCCCGCCGGCACAAGGACCTCGCAGCGGTTTCGCACGCTCCGCAGCCGGTATACGCCCTGCGAGGCGTGTGGAGCATATGCGTGGATCTACTATCTGCCGGTGGGGTTGCGCCGCCTACGCTGACGTTATGGCTTCCACCGTTTGGGCGATCATCACGACGACGCCGAAAATCCGCAGACGCATCGGAGTTGGCATGCGCGCCGCGGAGGACTGACCACAGCGATCACAGCCGTGCCCACGGGTGTCTGCCTCGGCCGCCCAGCCAACCGCTGCCCGCGACCGACGGGCGCATCACCACGAAAACCGCTCCGGGCGAATGGCATTCGCCCGGCGCAGATCGCGATCGGTGCTTACAGGCGCTCGATGATGGTGGCGTTGGCGGTGCCGCCGCCCTCGCAGATGGTCAGCAGGCCGTAGCGGCCGTTGCGGCGCTCCAGCTCGTTGAGCAGGGTGGCGAAGAGCTTGGCTCCGGTGGCGCCGAGCGGGTGGCCCAGCGCGATGGCGCCGCCGTTGACGTTGACCTTCTCCGGCTCGGCGCCGGTCTCCTTCAGCCAGGCGAGCACGACGGGAGCGAAGGCCTCGTTGATCTCCACCACGTCGATGTCGTCGATGGTGAGACCGGTCTTCGCCAGCGCCCACTTGGTGGCCGGGATGGGCGCGGTGAGCATGAAGATCGGGTCGGCGCCGCGCGCGCTGACGTGGTGGATGCGGGCGCGCGGGGTCAGGCCGTATTCCTGCACCGCCCACTCCGAGGCGAGCAGGGTGGCGCTGGCGCCGTCGGAGATCTGGCTGGCCACCGCGGCGGTGAGCGGGCTGCCCTCGGCGAGCGCGGGCAGCGAGGCCATCTTCTCCAGCGAGGTCTCGCGCGGGCCCTGGTCGATCCAGAAATCGCCGACCGGGACGATCTCCTTGTCGAACTTGCCTTCCTTGATGGCCTGGCGGGCGCGCTCGTGGCTGCGCAGCGCCCACTGCTCCATGTCCTGGCGGCTGATACCCCACTTCTCGGCGATCAGCTGCGCGCCGCGGAACTGGGAGACCTCGTCGGTGCCGTACCGGTGGTCCCAGCCCTGCGCGCCGACGAACGGCGACTCGAAGCCGTACTCCTTGCCCGCCAGCATGGCCGCCGAGATCGGGATGGCGCTCATGTTCTGGACGCCGCCTGCGACGATCACCTCGGCGGTGCCGCTCATGATGGCCTGCGCGCCGAAATTGATGGCCTGCTGGGAAGATCCGCACTGCCGGTCGACGGTGACGCCGGGGACTTCCTCCGGGTAGCCCGCGGCCAGCCACATGGTGCGGCCGATGTTGCCCGCCTGCGGACCGACGTTGTCGACGCAGCCGACGATCACGTCATCGACATTGATCGGGTCGATCGGGTTGCGGTCGAGCAGTCCGCGCAGCGCGGCCGCACCCAGATCGGCCGGATGCACACCGGCCAGCGCACCTCCGCGCTTGCCGACGGGGGTGCGCACCGCGTCGATCACGTAGGCGTCCCGCAGCGGGGTGTAAGGGGGACGGTAGTCGTCGGAGCCTGCGGAGACGGCGGGGCGGGTAGGCCCAGCGCGGCGGGCGGAAGGTGCAGACATGGGGTCTCCTAGTCGGTGTGCTGCGAGGCGGTGAGCCCGTCGAGCACGATGGTGAGGTACTGCTTTGCGAGGTTTTCGACGGTGATGGCGCCGCCCGGCTGGTACCAGCGCACGGCGACCCAGACGGTGTCGCGCAGGAAGCGATAGGCCAGTTCGACGTCGAGCTCGGGACGGAAGCTGCCGTCCTCGACACCGTTGGTCAGCACCCGGTGCCAGAGCTCGCGGAACTCGCGGTTGTACTCCGCGATGTAGGCGAAACGCTCCGCGTCGCGCAGGCGTTTGGCCTCGGCCTGGTAGATCGCGACCGCGGCGTGGAAGCGGTCGAACGACTCGTAGGACGCGATCACCAAGGCTTCCAAGGTGTCTCGCGAGCTGAGGCCGGAGCCGACGATCTCGCGGTAGCGGCCGAACAGGTCGTCCAGGAAGCCGCGCAGGATCTCGTCCACCATCGACTCCTTGGAATCGAAGTGGTGGTAGAGGCTCCCGGATAGAATCCCCGCCGCGTCGGCGATATCGCGCACCGTGGTCGCGCGCAGTCCACGCTGGGCGAACAGGTCGGCCGCCAGCGCGAGCAGTTCGTTGCGTCGTGCGGATTTCGAGGCGTCAGGTGCGGTCACGAAGGCCATAATACAACCAAGCATTTGCTTGGTGGTAGTAGGCAACGGCACATCCTGATTCGGCGGGTTTCGGTGGTGCGCTAGCGCAGGGAGTAGCGGATCGGGGAGGAGACCGAGAGGTCGGCGAGGAGGCGGTCGCAGATGACGACCGGGGAGATGCCGGCGCGGGCCATGCGGGCGACTAGCGCCAATCTTCGCTCCGGCGTGTCCCATTCGACGGTCAGGGGCCCGCGGCCGGGGCCCGCGTCGACGGTCGCCATCACCCTGGGCGGGCCGTACGGGACCGGTTCCTCGATGAGCTTCAGCACCATGCCGCGCTGCCAGGCGTGGTAGGCGTCCATATCGGCGCCGACCACCAGTTTGTCGGTGGCCGCGCACAGACCCTGCGCGATCTCGTCGGCGACGGCGCCGCGGTCGAAGTGATGTTTGCGGCAGCGGCGCAGCACCTCGATCAGATCGGCGCGGACCTCGCGCAGCAGCGCGGTCTGGCGCTGCCGCCGCCGATCCTGGTCCGAGGGAACCCCGGCGGGAGACCGCAGTCCGATCCGGCTGGCGCGAGCGTTGTCGCGCACCATGTCGGCGCGCAACGCGGCTCTCGGGTCTCGTTCGACTTCGCTCTCGTCGATCGCGAACCGCTCGAGAATCTGCGCGGCCCGGCACGCCGTCGCCCGCGCGGACTCGTGGTTCATGAGCTCGGCGCCGAGCGTCAGGGCAGCGAGAACCATGCTGTCCAGCCTGCGCCTGGCCAACACGACCTCGCGTACGACATCGAGTTCTAGTTGTTCGCGGGCAGGTGGGCGATCCGGGCCCATAGCCAACGCCCCTTACGAAATTGCGGGATCCGTCCTTCCCCAGCATGGCACACCCCAGCCCCGCGCGCGCCACCCTTTTTCACCTGATCGGGCGCCCATTTCCGGGGAGGGAAGCGGACGCCCGAAGGCGATCTCAATCGGGCGCCTCAGGCCCGCTGACTGCTCACCGAAACGACCTCGCCGGTGAGGTAGCTGGTGTAATCGCTGGCCAGCATGGCGATGGTCGCGGCCACCTCCCACGGCTCGGCCGCGCGGCCGAAAGCCTCCTGTTCGGAGAGCTGATCCAGCAGCTCCGTCGAGCTGACCTTGTCGAGGAACGCGTGCCGCGCGATGCTCGGCGAGACGGCGTTGATCCGCACGCCGAGCTCGGCGGCCTCGACCGCGCTGCACCGGGTCAGCGCCATCACACCGGCCTTGGCCGCGGCGTAGTGCGCCTGCCCGTACTGCGCGCGCCAGCCGAGGACGCTGGCGTTGTTCACGATGACGCCGCCGTGGCCCGCCGAACGGAAGTAGGCCAGCGCGGCGCGGGTGCACCGGAAGGTGCCGTTGAGCGTGATGTCCAAGACGCGGTCCCACTGCTCGTCGGTCATGTCGACCACCGGCGTCTCACCGCCGAGGCCCGCGTTGTTGACCATGATGTCGATGCGGCCGAGCACTTCCGCCGCGCCGCGCACCAGCGCGTCCACCTGCTCGGTGCTCTGCACATCGCAGGCGATCGCGGCGACCCGGCGATCCGGGAACTCGCCCTTCAGCTCGACCTCGGTCTCGGCGAGCCTGCGCTCGTGCCAATCGGAGACGACCACGTCGGCGCCCTCGGCGAGCAGCCTGCGCGCGGTCGCCGAGCCGATGCCGGTCCCGGCGGCCGCGGTGACGACGGCGACGCGTCCGGTCAGCAGGCCGTGCCCGGCGACGGGCTCAGGGGCGACCGAAAGGGGCCGCGCCGTCACGGCCGGGCCTCGCGCGGCAGACCGAGCACGCGCTCGGAGATGATGTTGCGCTGCACTTCGTTCGAACCTCCGTAGATGGTGTCGGCGCGGGTGAACAGATACAGCCGCTGCCATTCGTTGAGATCGTCGTCCTCGTCGGCCACCAGGCCGCGCGCGCCGAGCACGGCCATGGCCAGTTCGCCGAGGCCGCGGTGCCAATTGGCCCAGAGCAGCTTGGCGACCGAGGCCTGTCCGCCGTCGTCGACGCCGGTGCCTTCCATGGTGCGCAGCGCGTGCGCGCGCAGCACCCGCAGACCCACCCAGGCCCGGTCGATCCGGTCGGCGATGAGCGGGTCGTCGGCTACGCCGATGCGGCGGGCCAGCGCCTCGATGTCGGCCAGTTCCCTGGCGAAGCGGATCTGCTGGCCGAGGGTGGAGATGCCGCGTTCGAAGGTCAGTGTGCCCATCGCGATGCGCCAGCCGTCGCCCGGCGCGCCGACGACCAGGTCGGCGGCGGTGCGCGCGTCGTCGAAGAAGACCTCGTTGAATTCCGAGGTCCCGGTGAGCTGGATGATCGGGCGCACCTCGATACCCGGCTGCTTCATGGGAACGAGCAGGTACGACAGGCCCTTGTGGCGGGACGAGCCCTTCTCGGTGCGCGCCACCACGAAGCACCAGTCGGCCACGTGGGCCAGCGAGGTCCAGATCTTCTGGCCGTTGATGGACCATTCGTCGCCGTCGAGGTGCGCGGCGGTGCTGATGGCGGCCAGGTCCGAGCCCGCACCCGGTTCCGAGTAGCCCTGGCACCACAGCTCGGTGACGTTGCGGATGCCGGGCAGGAAACGGTCCTTCTGTGCCTGGGTGCCGAAGGCGAGCAGGGTCGGGCCGAGCAGCTCCTCCCCCACGTGCGAGACCCGCGCGGGCGCGTTCGCCTTGGCGTATTCCTCGTGGAAGATCACCTGCTGACGCACGGTGGCCTCGCGACCGCCGTACTCCTTGGGCCAGCCGAGGCAGGTCCACCCGGAGGCGGCCAGGTGCCGGTCCCAGGCCAGGCGCTCGTCGAACGCCTCGTGTTCGCGGCCTGGACCGCCTAGTCCGCGCAGTTCGCGGAATTCTCCGTCGAGATTCTCGGCCAGCCATTCCCGCACTTCGGCGGAAAACCGTGCGTCCTGCGCGGCAGTGTCGGAATCTGAGGTCTGGATCGCAACCACGACGGTAGGATAACCTACCAAGCACTTGCTTTGTAGAGTGCATGCATAAGTACTCGCGTGAACGGTGAGGAACGCCCGTGACAACCCCTGCACAAACGACACCGATGGCCCTGCACGATGCCGCTCGGACGTTCGGTGCCGCCCCGGCGCTCGCCGACGGCGACGTCCGTCTCGACTGGACCCAGCTGCTGGCCGTGGTCCAGCAGACGGCGCGTGCGCTGATCGCCCGCGGCGTGCAGTCCGGCGACCGGGTGGCCATGTGGGCGCCGAACACCCACCACTGGGTGGTCGCCGCGCTGGCCGCGCACTACGCCGGCGCGGCGCTGGTACCGCTGAACACCCGCTACGTCGCCGACGAGGCCGCGGACGTGCTGTCGAGAGTCGACGCGAAGGCGCTGTTCATCGCGGGCGCCTTCCTCGGCCGCGACCGGCTGGCCGAACTGCGCGCCGCCGCGCCGGAATTGGCGATTCCGACGATCGTGGTGATCCCCGTCGAACCGGGCGGCGAGACGACGAGCACCGATCCGAGCGTGCTGAACTGGTCGGATCTCGCGGTGATCACCGAGACCGTCCCGGTCGAGGACGCCGAGAAGCGCGCCGCCGCCGTCGACGCCGAGGACATCTCCGACATCCTGTTCACCTCGGGCACCACCGGCCGCAGCAAGGGCACGCTCGTCGCGCACCGGCAGGCGCTGTCGGTGGTGCGCGCCTGGGCCGAGTGCACCACCTTGCACAGCGACGACCGCTACCTCGTCGTCAGCCCGTTCTTCCACAACTTCGGCTACAAGGCAGGCATCCTCGCCTGCCTGGTCACCGGCGCGGCGATCATCCCGCAGGCCACCTTCGACGTGCCGCAGACGATGCGGCTGGTCGGCCGGGAGAAGATCACCGTGCTACCCGGCCCGCCGACGATCTACCAGACCATCCTGGACTTCCCCGACCGCGGCTCCTACGACCTGAGCACGCTGCGGGTGGCCGTCACCGGCGCCGCGACGGTGCCGGTGGTGCTGGTCGAGCGGATGCGGTCCGAGCTCGAATTCGCCGTCGTCATCACCGGTTACGGCCTGTCGGAGGCGGCCGGGTTCGGCACCATGTGCCGCGCCGACGACGACGCCGAGACCGTAGCCAACACCTGCGGCAGGCCCATCGCGGGCTTCGAGCTGAAGCTCAGCGAGGCGGGCGAGGTACTGCTGCGCGGCTCGAACGTCATGCTCGGCTACCTCGACGATCCGCAGAGCACCGCCGAGACCATCGATGCCGAGGGCTGGCTGCACACCGGCGACATCGGCACGCTCGACGAACGCGGATACCTCAGGATCACCGACCGGCTCAAGGACATGTACATCTCCGGCGGCTTCAACGTCTATCCGGCCGAGATCGAGCAGGCGCTCGCCCGGCTCGACGGCGTGGCCGAGTCGGCGGTCGTCGGCGTGCCCGATACCAGGATGGGCGAGGTGGGCAAGGCCTACGTGGTGCGCAAGTCGGGCTCGTCGCTCACCGAGGACCAGGTGCTCGCTCACGCCACCACCGTGCTGGCCAACTTCAAGGTGCCGCGCTTCGTCGAATTCCGCGACCAGCTGCCCTACAGCGCCGCCGGGAAAGTGCTCAAGCGTCAACTACGTGAGGAGAAGTCGTAATGTCAGACCAACCGGAGAACGGCGCCGTGCCGGACGAAGGCGAGGTCGTCACCTACGAGCGCCGCGGCCGGGTCGCGATCGTCACGATGAACCGGCCCGACTACCGCAACGCGCAGAACTCGGTGATGACCTACGCGCTCGACGCCGCCTTCCAACGCGCCGTCGAGGACGACGAGGTCGGCGTGATCGTGTTGGCGGGCAACGGCAAACACTTCAGCGCCGGGCACGACATCGGCACACCGGGCCGCGACCACCACGTGCGCTACGACAACAAGGCCGTCCTGTGGTGGGACCACGTCGACAAGCAAGGCGGCGACCAGCGGTTCGCCAGGGAGTCCGAGGTGTACCTCGGCATGTGCCGTCGCTGGCGGGAGATCCCCAAGCCGACCATCGCCATGGTGCAGGGCGCCTGCATCGCGGGCGGGCTGATGCTGGCGTGGGTGTGCGATCTGATCGTCGCCTCCGACGACGCGTTCTTCTCCGATCCCGTGGTGCGCATGGGCATTCCCGGCGTCGAGTACTTCGCGCACCCGTGGGTGATGGGCCCGCGCGCGGCCAAGGAGTTCCTCTTCACCGGCGATCGCTTCGGCGCGGCGCAGGCCAAGGAGTGGGGCATGGTCAACCGGGTGGTCCCGCGCGCCGAACTGGAGGCCGAGACCATGGCGCTGGCCGAGAAGATCTCCGCCATGCCGCGTTTCGGCCTCGCGCTCACCAAGAAGGCGGTCAACCAGGCCGAGGACCTGATGGGCATGCGCACCGGCATGGACTCGGTCTTCGGGCTGCACCACTTCGCGCACGCGCACAACGCCGAGGTCGGCGCGGACTCACTGGGCGGCATGAACGCCAAGACGATGAAGGCCAGTGCGAGCACGGCCGAACAGAACGGGACGACGTAGTGGATCTGGATCTGGACCAGGCGACCCAGGAATTCCAGCGGGAGGTCCGCGAATTCCTGGCCGCCGCGAAACCCTCGGCGCCGCTGCCTTCGATGGACACGAAGGCCGGGTTCGAGGCGCACCGCGACTGGGAGCGCACCCTGGCCGACGCGCGGCTTTCGGTGGTCTCCTGGCCGCAGGAGTACGGCGGGCGCGACGCCTCGCTGCTGGAGTGGGTGCTGTTCGAGGAGGAGTACTACGCCGCAGGTGCGCCGGGGCGGGTCAGCCAGAACGGCATCTTCCTGCTGGCGCCGACGTTGTTCGAGCACGGCACCGCCGAGCAGCTCGACCGCATCATGCCGCGGATGGCGCGCGGCGACGACATCTGGGCGCAGGCCTGGTCGGAGCCCGAGGCGGGCAGCGACCTGGCGGGCATCCGGTCGACGGCGCGCCGCACCGAGGGCGGCTGGCTGCTGAGCGGCCAGAAGACGTGGAGCTCGCGAGCGGCGTTCGCGGACTGGGCCTTCGGCCTGTTCCGCAGCGATCCCGAGGCGGAGCGGCACAAGGGCCTCACGTACGTGATGTTCCCGCTCACCGCCGACGGCGTCTCGGTGCGGCCGATCCCGCAGCTGGACGGTGAGCCCGGCTTCGCCGAGATCTTCCTCGACGACGTCTTCGTGCCGGACCGCGACGTGATCGGCGCGCCCGGCGAGGGCTGGCGGGTGGCCATGAGCACCTCGAGCAACGAACGCGGTCTCTCGCTGCGCAGTCCCGGCCGGTTCACCGCGACCGCGCGACGGCTCGCCGACCTGTGGCTGGACAGCGGCGATCGCACCAACACCGCCCAGCGCGATGCCGTGGTCGACGCGTGGATCCGCAGCGAGGCCTACCGCTTGCACACCTTCGGCACCGTCACCCGGTTGAACGAGGGCGGCAAGCTCGGCGCGGAATCCTCGATCACCAAGGTGTTCTGGTCCGAACTCGACATCGCCATGCACGAGACCGCGCTCGACGTGCTCGGCCCGGCGGCCGAGCGGTCCGGACCGTGGACCGACGGCTACCTGTTCTCGCTGTCCGGCCCGATCTACGCGGGCACCAACGAGATCCAGCGCAACATCATCGCCGAGCGCATCCTCGGCCTACCCCGCGAAGCCCGGCGGGAGAAATGAGCATGATCATGCAGGTGACATCCCTCGCATTGCGACACCGCGGGTACGCCCAACGTTTGGTTTCGAGCGAAGCGAGACCGAGCATCGCCGTTCGTGGCCCGGCTCGGCGTTCGGCTGCCGCCGCGTACGCGACGAAGGAGCAAGCGGCGGTGGCCGAACGCCGAGCCACCCGAGGGCCACGACGCGCCGCCGAAGGCGGCGCCATCGAACACAGGAACGGCCGATGAGATTCGCGCTGAGTCCGGAACAGACCGATTTCGCCGCAAGCCTGCGCAAGCTGCTGGACGCCGGGCGCACGCCGACCGCGGTGCGCGCCTGGGCGAGCGGCGATTCGCGGCCAGGCCGCGCGCTGATCGGGCAGCTAGCGGGCGCGGGCGTGCTCGGCCTCGCGGTCGACGAGGCGTACGGCGGTGTCGGCGCCGATCCGATCGACCTCGTGGTCGCGTTCGTGGAGATCGGCCGGTCCGCCGCGCCGGGACCGTTGGTCGAGACCGCCGCCGCGATTCCCGTTCTGCTCCAGTCGCTTCCGAAATCCGACGCGGCCGAGCGCTGGCTGCCCGGGCTCGCCGAGGGCACCGCGCTCGGCACGGTCGCCTTCGCCACCCCTGGACTCGATCCGGTCGCGCTCGACGCCGACGCCGCCGATGTGACGCTGCTCGTCGACGGCGGGCAGGTGTTCCTCGGTGAGCGCGGCGCGGCGATCCGCTCGGTCGACCCCGCGCGGAAGTTGTTCGCGGTGACGGCCGCCGAGCTCGTCGCCACCGACGACCGGGTGCTGGAGGCGGGCGCGGTCGCGTTCGACACCGGCGCGCTCGCCGCCGCCGCCCAGCTGCTCGGCGCGGGCCGGGCGCTGCTGCACGCGGCGACCGAATACGCCAAGCAGCGCAAGCAGTTCGGCAAGCCGATCGGCGAATTCCAGGCCGTGAAGCAGAAGCTCGCCGATGTGCTCATCGCGCTCGACCTGGCCGAGCCGCTGCTCTACCGCGCCGCGCTCACCATGGGCGAGCCGACCCGCAGCCGTGACGTGTCCGCCGCGATACTGGCCTGCGGCGACGCCGCGCACACCGCCGCGCGCGCCGCGTTGCAGGTGCACGGGGCGATCGGCTACACCGCCGAGTACGACCTGTCGCTGTGGCTGACCAAGGTCACCGCGCTGCGCGCCGCGTGGGGAGCGCCGGATCTGCACCGCGCCAGGATCGCCCGCGCCCTGCGCGACGAGGCCGTCCGCGACCGTGCGCTGCGAGGCACCGCATGACCGCCGCCGAACACCAGGAATTCGCCGCCTCGGTACGCGCGCTGCTCACCAAGCACGCGGGACGCGACGCGGTGCGCGCCGCGATGGACACCGAACTGGGCTATGACCCGAAACTCTGGCGGCTGCTCTGCGAGCAGATCGGCGTCGCGGCGCTGGCCGTGCCGGAGGAGTACGGCGGCTTCGGCGCGTCGCTCGTCGAATCCCTGCTCGTGGTGGGCGAATTGGGCCGGACGCTGGCGGGTGTGCCGATGCTCGGTTCGGCCGTGCTCGGCGCGCAGGCCGTGCTGCTCTCCGGTGACGAGGAAGCCTGCGCCCGGTTGCTGCCCGGCGTCGCGGAAGGCACGACCACGCTGGCGGTCTGCTGGGCGAACGCGACCGGCTGGGATACGCCTGGCGTCCACGCCGAGGGCGAGTCTCTTTCCGGCACGGCGCATTACGTGCTCGACGGCGCGCACGCGGACACGCTGATCGTGCTCACGCCGACCGGGTTGTTCGAGGTCGAGGCCACCGCGGCGGGCATTACCCGGCGTCCGGTCGCGACCATGGACCCGACGCGCAAGCTCACCGAGATCGGCTTCGACGGTGTGGTCGCACACAAGCTCGGCACGAACGATCCGGATGCCGTCGCGGCGCGGCTGCGCGAGATCGGGTGGGCCGCAGTGGCCGCCGAGCAGGTCGGCGCGGCGGAGCAGTGCCTGGAGACGACGGTCGAATACACCAAGTCCCGGGTGCAGTTCGGGCGAGTGATCGGCAGTTTCCAGGCGCTCAAGCACCGGATGGCCGATATGTACGTGCTGCTGGAGTCGGCCAAGTCCGCGTCCTACGCCGCCACCGCCGCGGTGGCCGCCGACCTGCCATCGGCCGCCGAGGACGTGTGGGTCGCGCGGGTGCAGTGCTCGGAGGCGCTCACCGAGATCGTGTCCGAGACCGTGCAATTGCACGGCGGCATCGCCATCACCTGGGAGCACGACGCGCACCTGTTCTTCAAACGCGCGCACGGCGACGCCCAGCTCTTCGGCACGCCCCACCGCCCCCTCACCCACAGCAACTGAACCAATCCCGAAGGCCCCGGCTGTCCGCCGGGGCCTTTGTCATTCCCAGTGGCTGCTCACATCGGTTCGCACAGGCACTGTCCGTGTACGAAACCCGCGCGAGACCGGTGTGTCGGCGACGGTGGGCTATCTCACGGGAAATAGATAGTTAGCTTATGTAATAATATTTCCGTGCAGCATGCTCCCGTGACGACTTCAGACATCGTGGTCGATCTTCTCGTCACCGCGGGCAGGCTGACCCGGCTGGCCGGGGTGATCGGCGACGACGATCTGCCGCGCGCCGTCCTGCGGGCCCTTGCCGTTCTCGACGAGCGTGGCGCGGTGCGGGTCAGCGAATTCGCCAGGATCGACCGATGCTCCCAACCGGCGGCAACGGCGCTGCTCGGCAGGCTCGTCGAGGACGGATTCGCGACAAGGACCAAGGACCCCGAGGACTCGAGGGCGGTCGTCGTCGACCTGACCCCGGCCGGACGCGAGCGACTGGCACAGGCGCGCGCCGCCTACGGCACGGCCATGGCCTCCCGGCTCGCCGAATTCGACGTCGAACGACTCGCGCGAATGGAAACCGATCTGAACGAACTGCTGGAAGCGCTGAAAAAGAGTGCGCCCCAGCACTATCCGTCGAGGGAAAACCGATGAACACCCTAGTGGACACCGGCGCCGCCACCGGCGCGCCAGCGTCGACCAAACAGCCCAAAGCGGTCTGGGCGGTCGCCTTCGCCAGCGTCATCGCCTTCATGGGCATCGGCCTGGTCGACCCGATCCTCGAGCCGATCGGCGAACAGCTGCACGCCTCACCGTCGCAGGTGTCGCTGCTGTTCACCAGCTACATGCTGGTGACGGGCGTGGCGATGCTGACGACCGGCGTGGTCTCCAGCCGGTTCGGCGCGAAGAAGACACTGCTGGCGGGCTTGGCCATCATCGTGGTGTTCGCCGCGCTGGCGGGCATGTCCGACACTGTCGCGCAGATCGTCGGCTTCCGCGCGGGCTGGGGCCTCGGCAACGCGCTGTTCATCGCCACCGCGCTGGCCACCATCGTCGGCGCGGCCAGCGGCGGCGTCGCACGCGCCATCATCCTGTACGAGGCGGCGCTCGGCATCGGCATCGCGACCGGCCCGCTGGTCGGCGGCGTGCTCGGCGGAATCAGCTGGCGCGGCCCGTTCTTCGGCGTCTCGGTGCTGATGGCCATCGCGTTCGTCTGCCTCGTCGTCCTGCTGCCCGAGGGCCCGAAGCCCGCGCACCGCACGTCGCTCGCCGCGCCGTTCCAGGCGCTGCGCCACCGCGGCCTGCTCACCGTCAGCATCACCGCGCTGCTCTACAACTTCGGCTTCTTCACCCTGCTCGCCTACACCCCTTTCCCGCTGGACATGGGCACCTACGCGATCGGGTTCATCTTCTGCGGCTGGGGCATTCTGCTCGCGCTGGCCTCGGTCTTCCTCGCGCCCGGTCTGCAACGCCGCTTCGGGACGCTGCCGATGATGGCTCTCGCGCTCGGACTGTTCGCGGCGGACCTGGCGGTGATGGCGCTGTTCGCGGAGAACAAGACGGTGCTGATCGTCGGCACCGTGCTCGCTGGCCTGTTCCTCGGCGTGAACAACACCCTGATCACCGAGGCCGTGATGATCTCCGCGCCGGTGGAGCGGTCCACCGCCTCGGCGGCCTACAGCTTCGTCCGGTTCGCGGGCGGCGCCGCAGCGCCGTGGCTGGCGGGCAAGCTCGGGGAGCACAGCATCGCGCTGCCGTTCTGGGTGGGCGCGGCCTGCACCGCGGCGGCCGTCCTCGTCCTCGTCGTCGGGCGCGCCGCGCTCGCCCACATCGACGACCACGATCCCGCGCCGCACTCGGTGGAGGAGGCGCAGGCGATCACCGTCGGCGACTGAATTCCGATACCTCACGGGCCCCGCTGTTCCGGCGGGGCCCGTGGGCGTTTCGCGATCCGACGCCCCGGAACCTGTCACCTGGTCGGCGTACCGTCGAGAATATGACCGAAGAGCAGCGAGGCCGCGTCAAGATCGCGACCAGCCAGAAGCGCGTCCGGGTGTATCTCGGCGGGCACCTGGTGGCCGATACGGACCGCCCGGTGCTGGTGTGGGAGATCCCCTACTACCCCACCTACTACCTTCCCGTCGCCGATCTGCGCGCCAAACTCGAGCCGAACGGCGAGACCACCCACTCCCCGAGCCGTGGCGAGGCCATGGTGTACGACGTGATCGTCGACGGCGTCACCGCGGCCGGCGGCGCCCTGCGCTACCACGATTCCCCGCTACCGGAACTGAACGAACTGGTGCGGCTGGACTGGGACGCCATGGACGAATGGTTCGAAGAGGACGAGCCGGTGTACGTCCACGCGCGCGATCCGTACTCGCGCATCGACATCCTCGGCAGTTCGCGGCACATCCG
Source organism: Nocardia sp. bgisy118 (assembly GCF_057708605.1). Classification (NCBI taxonomy): domain Bacteria; kingdom Bacillati; phylum Actinomycetota; class Actinomycetes; order Mycobacteriales; family Nocardiaceae; genus Nocardia; species Nocardia sp. bgisy118. The sequence continues at coordinate 56,939 of NZ_JBYISM010000008.1, forward strand.
GATAGAGATCGGCGGCGTCGTCGTCGCGGACTCCCACACCCCGCGCATCCTCTTCGAAACCGGCCTTCCCGCACGCTATTATCTGCCCCTCACCGACGTCCGCCTCGACCTCTTGCACCCCTCCGACACCCACTCCCGGTGCCCCTACAAAGGCACCGCCGACTACTGGACCGTCCGCATCGGCGAGAAGGAATACCCCGACTTCGCCTGGATCTACCGCACTCCGCTACCAGAGAGCCAGAAGATCGCGGGCCTGGCCTGCTTCTACAACGAGAAGGTGGATGTCTGGATCGACGGCGTCCTCGAAGAACGCCCCCGCTCCCCGTTCAGCTGAAAACCTCGACGCCGTATATATCACCTGATATCTTCGATATACGCGGAGATATCAGGAGGTGCGTCATGGCACGGACAGTGATCGACCTCGATGACGAACTCGTCGCCGATGTCGCCAAGGAACTCGGCACCGGAACGAAGAAGGACACCGTCAACGCGGCTCTCCGGGAAGTCCTGGAAAACCGCCGCCGCGCACTGGCTCTCACCCGGCTGCAAGACGCCGTCGCGGAGGGTGCTTTCGATCTGGACATCCTCGAGAACAAGCGGAACTACCGGCGGTGAGCGCGGCGCGCTTCCTCCTCGACACGAGCGCACTGATTCCGATCATGCGCCAAGACCCGGAGGCCTTCGCCTGGCAGCGCGCCGTCGCCGCGGGACTCGTCGCCATCTGCCCGATCGTGGAACTCGAATTCTTCTACACCGCCCGCTCCCACGCCGACCGCGAACGCACGATCGACGACATGCGCGTGCTCTTCGGCTGGGAGCCGGTCGACGACCGCGCCTACACGCGGGCCTGGGAAGTCCAGGGCGAATTGACCAAACGCGGAAAGCACCGCAGCGCAAGCCCGGTCGACCTCGTCCTCGCCGCGACCGCCGAACTCCGCGGCCTCACCCTCCTGCACCGCGACCACGACTTCGACCAGATCGTCGCGATCACCGGCCAAGACCACCGCTGGCTCGGCACCGGCGACAACGACCTGGACTGACCTGGCCCGGTATCAGCCCCGCTGAGGAATGCCTCGCCACCGCGATGCTCGGCGATGACCACCCTGGCGCCCGGGAGAACCAGCGGCTAAACCCAGAGGAACCGGCGTGACAGCCGCGCCCAGCTGACCAACTGCACGAGGTACAAGAGAACGCCGCCGGACCAGGCGAGCCAATGCCATACGGTCCGCAGGGTAGGCGCGGCCCAGATGAGGCCGACCAATGGCACGATCGGAATGATCAGCATGAAGGCCATACGCATAGGGAATTGGCTCCACCCGGTCTGGTAGACAGTCGCCCGGATATAGTTCTCCCATCCGAAAACACGCTCGTCCCCGGACTTCTCGACGATGACCGGACGAAGGCGACCGTTGATGTACTCGCCCATGTGCTGCGCGTGGATCGTGTAGGTCTGGTAGAGCAGGCCGAGGGCCACCGACACGTAGGGGATCGCCAGCAGCAGTTGCGGCGCACCCCGCTCCGACAGCACGAACGCGGCGATCGCGGTGCTGAGCGTGATGTTCAGATTCATAACGGTCCGCTGGCCGCGTCCGATTTCGTCCAGCTCGTTGCGCAACGCGACGAATTCGGCCAAGGCGGCGTCCAGTACCCGCCGCGCCGAATCGTCCCGAGCATTCGTGCCCATGGGATCTCCCCTCCCCGAGCGGGCGGCGACCCATTCGCACCGCTCACACCATGATGCCGGACAACTTCCCGACTGGGGTTCACTTTCCGCCCGCAGTCGTCGCCGAACAGCGAGCACGATGCAGGGGAACTGCTACCGCGGCATCACACGGCGATCGGGGGTTGGGTCGGGGTGTGGCGGTATTGGCCTGGGGCCTGGCCGTATTCGCGTTTGAAGGCTTTGGCGAAGGCGAATTCGGAGGTGTAGCCGACTCTGCGGGCGATGGTGTGCAGGGCGGCGTCGGTGTCGCGGAGGAGGCGGGCCGCGGTGAGCAGGCGCCAGCGGGTGACGTAGGAGAGCGGGGGTTCGCCGATGGTGGCGGTGAAGCGGCGGGCCAGGGTGGCGCGCGAGACGCCCGCGATGTCGCTGAGGTCGGGCACGGTCCACGGGCGGGCCGGGTCCTCGTGCACGGCGCGCAGCGCGGCGGCGACGGCCGGATCGGCGAACGCGCCCGCCCATCCGGTGGTGTGGGCGTCGGCCTGTTCGTCGAACCAGGCACGCAGGATGAACAGCAACATGGTCTCGAGGAGCGTGGCCACCGCGGCATCGCTGCCCTGACGGGGTTCGGCGATCTCGGCGAGGAGCAGGTCCACCGCGCCGCGCAGAGCCGGGTGGCGGCCGGGGCGGGCGGGCAGATGGATGAACTCGGGCAGTTCGTCGAGCAGCGGGTGCGATCGCTGCCTGCCGAGTTCGTAGGCGCCGCAGAGTAATTCGGACCGAACGCCGGGACCGGGAAGTTCGCGCGGCTCACCGGGCAGCGCGGTTTCGGTGACGGGCGAGTCGAGACTGTCGACCAGATCGTGATCGGCGCCGCGCGGCATGAACAGCACGTCGCCGACGCCGAGCGCCAGCGGCTCGCCGCCGGGCGGGACGAGCCAGCACGACCCGCGCAGCACGACGTGGAATCCGGCACCGGGCACCACCGGATAGCGACGGCCCCACGGCGCGTGCCGGATGAACAGACCGGAGGCGGGATTGCCCGTGCGAATCGCGGCGATGGTCTCGCTGAGAACGTCCACGACACAACCATACGCTCAAATAGTGAGCGTTTCAGATATAAGTACGAGCATCTAAGCCATTCATATGCTCACATTGCCGCAATAAGTTGTGAATCATGACAACGCAGACCAGCTCCCCCACCATCGCCGTCTACGGCGCCACCGGCCACACCGGCAGCTACCTGCTCGGCGAGCTGCACCGCCGCGGCCTCACCCCGATCCTGGTGGGCCGCAACGCCGATCGCCTGCGTGCCGCCGCCGTGGCCGCGAATCTTCCGGACGCCGAGATCCGCGTCGCCGAACTCACCGACCACGCCGCCCTTGTCGCCGCGTTCACCGGCGCCGACGCCGTGATCAGCAGCCTGTCGGCCTACGTGCGCAACGGCGAACCGGTGCTGGCGGCCAGCATCGCGGCGGGCGCGCACTACACCGACATCTCCGGCGAGCAGCTGTTCTTGAAGAAGGTCTTCGACGACTACGCCACGGCGGCGGAAGCGGCGGGCGTCACCGTCGTCGCCGGCAGCACCGACAACAACGTGCCCGCCGACCTGCTCGCCCACCTCGTCGCGCGCCGGGTGAACGGCCCGGCCGAGATCGTCGTCAGCCACCTGAGCAAGAGCAGGGGCAACGGCTCGAAGGGCAGCGCCAAGACCGTGTTCGCCAGCCTGGACTGGTTCCGCGACGGCGGTTGGCACTTCGCCGCCGGAGAACTCAGGACCGGCTCCACCGCAAAGCATTCCGAGATGACCTTCCCCGGCGAGTCGGCGCCGACCTCGGTCGGAAAATTCCCGCAGCCACCGGTGCTCACCATCCCGAGGCACACCGAAGTCGCGTCCGTCGAGGGCGTGCTGGCCGCGGACATCCTCGCCACCCTCGGCTCGTTCACCGAGCAGCTCATCGAGCAGATCCCGGATGCGCCGAGTTCGGACCTGCGCTACGAGGTGATCGTGGACGCCCACGGCACCGACGGCCGCGTGGTGCGCGGTGTCGTCGAGGGCGTCGACTCCTACCGCGACTCCGCGCTGCTCGCCGTCGAGATCGCGACCAGGCTTGCCGCGGGGACGACGAAGCCGGGCGCACTGGCGGTGGCCGAAGCGTTCGACCCCGCGGAGTTCCTGGATTCCCTGGCCCGCTTCGACATCACCTGGCGCATAGAGGAATTCTGACCTCAGGCCGTGGCGAGTTCCGCCAGAGCACGTGGAGTATTCGCTCACCGCGCTCGGGAAATCGTTGGAAGAACCGCTTGCCGCGATCTGCGCGTGGGCGGTCGAACACGGCGACGGGCATAGAGTCGGGGTATGACCGACGACCGGCCTGCCCTGGCCATCGCACTCGACCTGGCGCCGCACCCCGAGGGGGGCTGGTATCGCCAAACATGGCGAAGCCCAGTGGAATTCACGCCACCCGGCTATCCGGGAGCGCGAGCTGCCGCCACGATGATCCATTTCCTGCTGATGCCGGGAGAACGCTCGGCCCCGCACACGGTGCGCTCGGACGAGCTGTGGCTCTGGCACCGCGGCGGACCACTCGCGCTCGACATCGGTGGCGAGGAAGTCGTCCTCGGACCCGATGTCGAGCGCGGTCAGCTGTTGCAAGCCGTGGTCCCCGGCGGAGTAAGCCAGGCGGCGCGGCCGCTCGGCGACGAGTACGTCCTGGTCAGCTGCCTCGTCGCGCCGGGCTTCGACTTCGAGGACTTCCGGCTCGACTGAGATTTACTTCGGAACGTCGATCACGCCCTCGTCGACCGCCCACTTGATGGTCTTCTCCAGCTGCGGGCAGGTGTCGGGACGACCCGGACGGCTGCCCGACGCGGCGAGCTCGGCGAAGACCGGGCAGTGCGTTTCGGGCGGCTCAGTCCACTGCACCGAGGTCTGGTGCGAGCTCGATTTGCGCACCAGCACCTCACTGCGGCAGGCCTGACACCGCAACGGCGTCAGGCCTTCCTCCAGATAGGTCTGCTTGTCGACCACGGTCTGGGCCTGCACCGCCGCCCGCCGCGCGGGCTGATCGGCGAAGTCCGGCGCCTTGGCCCAGGTCGCAGCCATCAGACGCCTGCCTCGGCTTCCTTCGTCGCCGCTTCTTCGGCTTCGTGCTTGCGCCGCAGATTCTCCGCGACCTCGGCCTCCCACGCCTCGTTCGCCTTGGTGGTGTCCACCTCGAACTCGAAGCGCTGGGTCATCTTCTCGGTCACGTCGGCGACGTCGACGTAGAACTGGTCGTACCAGCGGCGCAGCTGGTAGACCGGCCCGTCCTCCTCGCACAGCAGCGGGTTCTCGACCTTGGACTTGTGCTTCCAGATCTCGACGTCCTGCAGGAAGCCGACGCTGATGCCCTCGGTCATCTTCTCGGCCAGCTTGTCGGCCATCGCGCCGTCGACGCCCTTCGGCTTCTCCAGCGAGATGCCCCACTGCAGGACGAAGGAATCCTGTGTCACCGGGTAGTGGCAGTTGATCAGGACGCTCTTGACCTCGTAACCGCTGTAGATGTTGACCAGCGGGTTGATCATGTACGAGGGCCCGAAGTACGAGGCTTCCGACTTCAGCAGGGTGTCGCCGCCGTACTTGGAGGCCATGCCGATGTCGGGACGGCCCTTGGTCTCCAGGAACTGGGTGGCGATGTGTCCTTCGAAGACGTTCTTGAAGTACGTCGGGAACGCGAAGTGGATGTAGAAGAAGTGGGCCATGTCGACCACGTTGTCGATGATCTCGCGGCAGTTGGCGCCCTCGATGAGCATCGAGTTCCACGTCCAGTCGGTCCACCCGCTGTCGAGCTTGTCGGTCGGGTTGCCGTTCGCGTCGGTGTACGGACCCTCGATGTGCGGGATGGTGATCTCCGGCGGCGGCTCGTTGCCCTCGTGGTCGTGCCAGACGAACAGCTGACCGTTGCGCTCGAGCGTGGTCCACTTCCTGGTGCGCGCGAGCGGGGGGACGCGGCGCGCGTAGGGGATCGAGCTGCACTTGCCGTTGACGCCGGACCAGCGCCAGTCGTGGAACGGGCAGGCGATGTCGTCGCCCTTGACCTCGCCCATGCTCAGGTCGCCGCCCATGTGCCTGCAGTAGGCGTCGAGCACCCGCAGTTCGCCCGCGCTGTCGGCCCAGATCACCAGTTTGGTGCCGAACACGTTCACCGCGTGCGGCTTACCGTCCCGGTACGTCTTGGCCAGGCCGAGGCAATGCCATCCCCGTGCATAGCGGGTAGGCGCCGAGCCGACATCCAGCTCCCTGGGCTTGCCACCGCTCCCTTTGGGGGTAACTGCCATCGCGATTCCTCCTCCTTCTGTACTAGAACACGTTACAAAAATGTCGCGTTCCATGCCAGCGATTCGGGTCACTTCCTGCGCATGTCCATCCACGACCTGCGATGAACGCCGGTTCTCGACATAAATAAGAACCTGTTCTAGTCTCAGAGGCAAATGAGTACCGGTTACCAATCCGACCAGGCAGGAGCAGGTCCCGAGATGACGCAAGAAGTGACCGAGCGGGTCGAAGCGCTGTTGCCGACGCTGCGTGAGCGCGCGCAGGAGGCCGAGGACCTGCGGCGCATCCCCGACGAATCGATCAAGGCGCTCCAAGAGACCGGCTTCTTCCGGCTGCTACAGCCCAAGCAGTGGGGCGGATACGCCGCCGATCCGGTCGTCTTCTACGACACCGTCCGCAAGCTCGCCAGCGCGTGCGGGTCCACCGGCTGGGTGGCGGGCATCGTCGGCGTGCACAACTGGCACCTCGCGCTGTTCGACCAGCAGGCGCAAGAGGACGTGTGGGGCGAGGACACCGAAGTGCGGATCTCCTCCTCCTATGCCCCGATGGGCGCGGGCACGGTCGTGGAGGGCGGCTACATCGTCAAGGGCGCGTGGGCCTGGTCCTCGGGCTCCGACCACGCCACCTGGGCGGTGCTCGGCGGTCCGGTCATCAAGGACGGCAAGCCGGTGGACTTCGGCAGCTTCCTCATCCCCCGCACCGAGTACCGCATCGACGACGTATGGAACGTGGTCGGCCTGCGCGGCACCGGCTCCAATACCGTTGTCGTGGAAGACGTTTTCGTGCCGAAGCACCGGTTCCTCAGCTTCCGGGCGATGAGCGAGCTGAAATCGCCCGGCCTGGAGCAGAACCCGGATCCGGTTTACAAGATGCCGTGGGGCACCATCCATCCCACCACCATCTCCGCGCCGATCGTCGGCATGGCCTACGGCGCCTACGCCGCGCACGTCGAGCACCAGGGCAAGCGGGTGCGCGCGGCCTTCGCAGGCGAGAAGGCCAAGGACGATCCGTTCACCAAGGTCAGGGTCGCCGAGGCCGCCAGCGACATCGACGCGGCCTGGCGCCAGCTCTCCGGCAACGTCGCCGACGAATACGCGCTGCTGACGGCGGGCAAGGATATTCCGTTCGACCTGCGGGTGCGGGCCCGCCGCGACCAGGTGCGCGCCACCGGACGGGCGATCGCCTCCATCGACAAGCTCTTCGAAGCCTCGGGTGCCACGGCGCTGGCGAACGGCACTCCGCTGCAGCGCTTCTGGCGCGACGCGCACGCGGGCCGGGTGCACGCGGCCAACGATCCCGAGCGGGCCTACGTCATGTACGGCACGCACGAGTTCGGGCTCCCGGTCACCGACGGCATGGTGTAGGCGGCATCGTGACCACCACTGCTGAACTCACCTTCGAATCGACCTCGCGTTACGCGCAGGTCCGGCCGGATCTGCGCCTGCACTACCACGAGGCGGGCAGCGGCAACGGGCCGACGATCGTGCTGCTGCACGGCGGCGGGCCCGGCGCGTCGTCCTGGTCGAATTTCGCACGGAACATCCCCGTGCTGGCGCAGAATTTCCATGTGCTCGCGGTGGATCAGCCCGGTTTCGGCAAGTCGGACAAGCCGGTCGATCATCCGCAGTACTTCGCGCACTCCGCGTCGGCGCTGAAGGATCTGCTCGACCACTTGCAGATCACCGACCGGGTGCACATCCTCGGCAATTCGCTCGGCGGCGGCGCCGCGGTCCGGTTCGCGCTCGACTACCCGGACCGCGCGGGCAAGCTGGTGCTGATGGGCCCCGGCGGGCTGAGCCTGAACGCCTTCGCGCCGGACCCGACCGAGGGCGTGAAACTGCTCTCGCGCTTCAACTTCGAGCCGACCAGGGCGAATCTCGAAGCGTTCCTGCGGATCATGGTCTTCGACCAGAAGCTGATCACCGAAGAACTCATCGACGAGCGCTTCGAATCGGCCAAGACCCCCGAGGCGCTGGCCGCGACCCGCGCGATGGGCAAGTCGTTCTCCGGGCCCGATTTCGAGCTCGGGATGCTCTGGCGCGACGCCTACAAGCTGCGCCAGCCGGTGCTGCTCATCTGGGGCCGCGAGGACCGGGTCAACCCGCTCGACGGCGCCATCATCGCCACCAAGATGATTCCGCGGGTGCAGCTGCACGTGTTCGGCGGCTGCGGGCATTGGGCACAGTTGGAGAAGTTCCACGAATTCAACCGGCTGGCAACGGACTTCCTGTCCGGATCCGGCAAGGAGAAGTAGATCATGGGCATTCGATCGCTCGGCTATCTGCGCATCGAGGCCACCGATATGGCGGCCTGGCGCGAGTACGGCCTCAAGGTGCTCGGCATGGTGGAGGGCAAGGGTTCGGTCCCGGACGCGCTCTACCTGCGAATGGACGAATTCCCGGCCCGGCTGGTGATCGTCCCCGGTGACAAGGACCGGCTCCAGGTCTCCGGCTGGGAGACCGCCAATGCCGAAGAACTGCAAGACATCCGGAATCGGTTGGACGCCGCGGGCGTGCCCTACAAGGAGGGCAGCGCGGCGGAGAAGGCCGATCGGCGCGTCTACGAGCTGATCAGCTTCGAGGACCCGTCGGGCAACGTGCTCGAGGCGTTCCACGGCGTCGCGCTGGAGCACCGGCGGGTGGTCAGCCCGTACGGGCACCGGTTCGTCACCGAGGAGCAGGGTCTCGGCCACGTGGTGCTCAGCACCTCCGACGACAAGGCCGCGCTGGAGTTCTACCGCGACGTGCTCGGGTTCCGGCTGCGCGACTCGATGCGGCTGCCACCGCAGATGGTCGGCCGTCCCGCCGACGGCGAACCAGCCTGGCTGCGGTTCTTCGGCTGCAATCCGCGCCACCACTCGCTGGCGTTCCTGCCGATGCCGACACCGAGCGGCATCGTCCACCTGATGCTCGAGGTGGAGAACGCCGACGACGTCGGCCTGTGCCTGGATCGCGCGCTGCGCAAGAAGGTCAAGATGTCGGCCACCCTCGGCAGGCACGTCAACGACAAGATGCTGTCCTTCTACATGAAGACGCCGGGCGGCTTCGATGTCGAATTCGGCTGTGAGGGACTGGAAGTCGACGACCACGACTGGATCGCCAGGGAGTCCACCGCCGTGAGCCTGTGGGGCCACGACTTCACGGTGGGCCAGCGCCAGCAATGACGGACGGGGTGAGCGAGCCTGTGATGGAGACGAAACCGACCGTCGACGCGCATCCGGTGATCGATGCGCGCCAGTTCCGCAATGTGCTCGGGCAGTTCTGCACCGGCATCACCGTCATCACCGCCTTCGGCGACGACGCGGCGCCGATCGGCTTCGCCTGTCAATCGTTCGCCGCCCTGTCCCTCGATCCCCCGCTGGTGCTGTTCTGCCCCACCAAGGCGTCGCGCTCCTGGGCGGCGATCGAGAAATCAGGACGCTTCTGCGTCAACATCCTCGCCGAGGAACAACAGCAGCTGTGTGCCCGCTTCGGCTCCCGCGAACCCGACAAGTTCGCCGGAACCCTGTGGCACACATCGGAACTGGAGCTCCCGGTACTGGACGACGCGCTGGCCACGATCCAGTGCACGGTGGACAGCGTCGTCGACGGCGGCGATCACTACATCGTGATCGGCCGCGTGCAGGTCCTGTCGGAGTCCACGGACTCCGGCAGGCCCCTGCTGTTCTATCGCGGTCAGTACACCGCCATCGAGCCGGAGAAGACCGTGCCCGCGCCGTGGCGCGCCGATCTCGACCACTTCCTCACCACGACCACGCTGGACACCTGGCTGTGAGGCCGGTTCAGCGGTAGGGCGTACCCCCGGCTGCGCTAATAGACGGTTCCCTCCACGGTGGCGGCGTATTGCGCCCACTTCTGCACGCCGTCGGCGTGGTCGGGGCAGGTGTTGTCGCCCGCACGGAAGCCTCGCGCCACCTTGCCCGGCAAGGGAAGCCGGACGATCCGGCGGGGGCGCGACCGCTCGGCGCGCCACACCTCCGCCAGCTCCGCCATGGTCAGTACCTCGGGGCCGCCGAAATCGGGGGCGCGACCGAGCGGCGGCCCTTGGATCAGTTCGGCGATGCGCGCCGCGACGTCCACCGTGGCGACCGGCTGGAACCGGAAGTCCAACGGCAGCGGGGCGATCGGCAGACCTTCGACGCGCTGCAGGATCTCGGCGATCAGTTCGTGGAACTGCGTCGCACGCAGAATCGTGTGCGGCACGCTGCTTTCGGTGATCACCTGCTCGCAGGCGAGTTTGTTCCGGTAGTAGCGGAACGGGATGCGGTCGATGCCGACGATCGAGACGTACAACAGGTGGCCGACGTCCTTCGCGGCCGCGAGGAGATTGCGGGTCTGCTCGATATCGGGTCCGCCGAATTTGCGGAAATCCGAGGCCGCGTGCACCACGGCGTCCACACCGGCCACGGCCTCTGCCACGCCTTCCCCCGTTTGCAGGTCGCCCACGTGCGTGCCCGCGCCAGGGCGGCGCGAGAGGACCCGCACGTCGTGCCCCTCCTCGCGCAGCAACGACACGATGTGCCTGCCCAACGCTCCGGTTCCTCCGGTCACAAGAATGCTGCTCATGACTGACGTCTACTCCGCAAACATGGGGCGACACAAGGTCCCGGCCGCGCGAGTTCGGTAACAAACTGCTCAATCGGTGAGCGCTTCAGAGCGGATGATCGACAGGTGAGACCACCCCTCGCACCCTGGGAGACCACGATGAACCAGCTCACCGAGATCCACGCTTTCGCCGACTCCGCGCAGTGGGAGTCGTGGCTCGCGGCCAACCACGACCGGTCGACCGGGGTCTGGCTGAAGATCGCGAAGAAGCACACGGCGGGCGCCGCGATCTCCATCGCCGAGGCGCTCGACGGCGCCCTCTGCTACGGCTGGATCGACAGCCACCGCCGCGGTCTCGACGCGGACCATTACCTCCAGCGCTACTCCCCGCGCCGCCCGAAGAGCCCGTGGTCGCTGGTCAATGTCCGCAAGGTGGAGGCGTTGATCACCGCGGGACGCCTGCGCGATCCTGGCTGGGCGGCGGTTCGCGCGGCGCGCGCCGACGGACGGTGGTCTGCCGCCTACGAACCCCAGCGCAGCGCGACGGTTCCCGCGGACCTTTCGGCCGCACTGGCGCAAAACCCGCTGGCGCGCACCAGGTTCGACGGTCTCGGCCGGTCCGAGCAGTACGCGCTGTTCCTACCGTTGATGAAGGCGCGCACCGACGCCGAACGCGCCGCCCGACTCGGGCGCGCGATCGACGAACTCGGTCGCGCCGCCGACTGACTCCCTCGGCGTGTGTCGGCGGCGTCGACGCGTACGCGAACGGCGATCAGCCGCTGCTCGGCACCGGCACTCGAACACAGCGTCACTCCTCGGGTGGTTCGAGCAAGAACGCCGACGCCTGGGCGACCACCTCGCGACGACTGCGATCACCGTGATCGGCGGCCAGGAGGTGTTTGCCGACCGCGAGGCAGAAGGCGAGCATGCTGCGTGCCTCGATCTCGTCGGGGTCGGTGCAGTAGGTGCCGAACAGCCGGCGCAGATAGCCCATCCGTTCGTTGTCCACCCGACGCAAGCGCGCGGCGACCGCCGCGTCGCGCCGGGCCCAGTCGCGCACGGCGAGGTCGATCGGCCGCAGGCGATCGTCGGAGAAGGTGAGCAGGCCCGCGCGCTGGATCTTCGTCCGCGCGTCGCCGCCCTCCTGTTCGACCTGCTCGATCACCGCCTCGGTGCTCTCTCGCTCCCAGGTGTCGAGCATTTCCTCCAGCAGGGCGTTGCGGTCGGCGAAGTGCCCGTAGAACCCGCCCTTGGTGACGCCGAGCGCCGTGGCGAGGTTCTCGATCCGCACGGCGTCCGGGCCGCCCGCCGCGAGAGCGGTGAGCCCCTGCTCGATCCATCGGCTGCGGGGTGTCCGTGTGACGGCGACCATGCCTTCAGTATCGCCGAGGGTGTCGACACCGCCTCGCGAGCGGTCTACTATCGATTATGTACGCCATCGTATATTTGAAAGCTGTTGCGGCATAGGTCGATTGACGATGCCGTCGGCTGTCGCGAGAGGAGGCCGACATGACGGTCGGCATGTGGACGTCGCCTTCGACGCCCAGGAGCGACGCCCGCGCGAAATCCTGAGACTCCGTTCCCTGTCCTGAGAGCGAGGCCCGAAATGAAGATCCCCAACACCGCGCACACCGAGCGCCCATGGCGCATCCATGAGATCGCCCCCGATTTCGTTGTGGAGGATGTGTGGGCGCTGCCGACACCGGGCGGTCCGGACGACCTGCCGCGCCTGGTGCGGCTCATCACGACCGATCACGACACCCCGCAACCTCTCGTCTTCCGCGTCCTGTTCGACATCCGCTGGAAACTCGGCGCGCTGCTCGGCTGGGACGACCCCGATTCGGCGGTGGGCGCGCGGGTCGTCTCGCTGCGCGAGCGGCTGCCCGACGACCTGCGCGACGGCCCGCGCGGTCCCGACAACGAGGGGTATCCATTCACCTCGGTGTATCTCACCGAGAACGAGTGGGCGGCCGAGATGGCCAACCGCACCGTCCACACGGTGATGCATATCGGCTGGGTGCCCGACGAATCCGGCGGTTATCGCGGGCAGATGGCGGTGCTCGTCAAGCCGAACGGGCTCTTCGGCAAGGCGTACATGGCCGCGATCGCGCCATTTCGGTACGTGCTGGTGTATCCCGCGCTCATGCGGATCTTCGAGCGCGGCTGGCAGCGGCAGTCCGCGTAGCTCGGTTCGCGATTCGGTCGGCGGACTCGCGGCGGGCCGCTTCGAGGAGGGAATCCAGCAGGCCGGGGACGTGTTTTCGTACTGTCACACCGTTCTCCTGGGAGGTTCCGTCCGTGCGCACCAACAGTTCTCGTTTCGACGGCAAGATCGCCCTTGTCACGGGCGGCACCAGCGGGATCGGACTCGCCGCCGCCCGCCGTTTGCTCGACGAGGGCGCTCGGGTGATCGTCACCGGCCGCGACAAGACGCGGCTGGACGCGGCGGTCGAAGAACTGGACGGCGGCGACCGGCTCCTCGGCCTGCGCAGCGATGTCGCCGACCTCGACGACATCGACGCGCTGGCGGACACCCTCCGCGACCGCTACGGCCGCCTCGACGTGCTCTTCGCCAACGCGGGCGTCGCGGCCTTCCAGCCGACCGCCGACATCACCGAAGCCGAATTCGACAAGGTCGTCGACATCAACTTCAAGGGCGTCTTCTTCACCGTTCAGAAGACCCTGCCGCTGCTGGCCGACCACGCGGCCGTCGTCGTCAACGCCTCCTGGGCCCTGCACCGCGGCGTTCCCGGCGCGTCCCTCTACTCCGCGACCAAAGCCGCCGTGCACAACCTCACCCGCACCCTCGCCGCCGAATTGGCCCCGAGGGGAATCCGCGTCAACTCCGTCAGCCCCGGCTACATCGAAACCCCCTCCTACCGCGACAACGTCTCCCCTGAGGCCAAAGCCGCCGCCATCACCGCCGTGGCCGCGGGCCGCCTCGGCACCCCCGAAGACATCGCCGACGCCGTAGCCTTCCTCGCCTCCCCCGAAGCCTCCTACATCAACGGCCAAGATCTCCTGGTCGACGGCGGCCTCATCACAGCCATCCCGGAACGCATGCTGTAGCCGGGGCCGCATCGCCCTCCGCGAAGGCCGGTGCGGTGCATCGTAAACAATTCGATTCGATGCACCGTCGGCACTGGATAGAGTTGAACCATGTCGCTACTCGGTCGCATCACCACAGACCCCGAGATCTGCCACGGCAAGCCCGTGCTCCGGGGGCTGCGGTATCCGGTCGAGATGCTGCTCGAGCTCTTGGCATCGGGGATGCGCCCAGACGAGATTCTCGGCGATTACCCGGATCTCGAGTACGAGGACATCCTCGCAGCGCTCGAGTACGCCGCCGTGGTGACGGCGCAGCGGACAACCATCCCCTTCGACGCCGCGTGAATTTCCTCGTCGACGCACAGCTTCCCCGCCAGCTCGTCACTTTGCTGTCGCCTGCTGGCCACGACGCCGTGCACACCAGCGACTTCCCGCTGGGAAACCGCACGCCGGATTCCGTGATCGCGACCCGCACCGACCGAGAGGGCCGGGTTGTCATTACGAAGGATCGCGACTTCTGGGTCAGCCATGTCATCAAGAAGTGCCCCAAGCCGGTACTCATCGTCGCGACAGGCAACACGACCAACAAGGCACTCTTGGAAATCTTTGCCGTGCACCTCGGCGACGTGGTGGGTCTGCTGGAATCCTGCCCAGTCGTGGAGATGGGGCGAGATCGGCTGATCGGCCACGGATACCGAGACGAGCCGCGGCAAGACCTCGGCGAGTGAGGACCACTCCTGTCACGCGACGAGGCTGCGCTACTCGCGGATCGCGGGCGCGATCAATCCCGCGCATCCTTCCAGCTCTGAGAGCAGGTCCAGTCCGAGAGAAGCGTAGCTATCACAACTGCTCTTCTCGGCCTTCGCCTGGGTGGGACTCTCCGATACCCGAAGGCATCACCTCGTACGCAGGCGCGTGTCTACGGATTCGCAGGCGCGGGCACGCGCATCCGCTAATATAAGCTCCAACTTATCAAAGGAGGTTGTCATGCCCTTGTTGACTGATCCCACGGGGATCGCCGGGCTTGTGGTTCGTGAGGTTCGTACCGGGTCGAGGGGTGGGGAGACGACGCGGATCGCGGTGGCTCGGCGGAGTTATCCGACCGATCAGGCCGATCTGTGGGACGCGTTGACGAACGGGGAGCGGATTCCGCGGTGGTTCCTGCCGGTGAGCGGGGAGCTGGCGGTCGGTGGGCGGTATCAGCTCGAGGGGAACGCGAACGGGGTGATCGAGGAGTGCGAGGCACCGCGGCGGTTCGCGGTGACCTGGGAGATGGGGCCGCAGGTGTCGTGGCTGACGGTCACGCTGAGCCCGAACGAGGACGGGACGCTGCTGCAACTGGAGCACGAAGCGCCGGTGGATCCCGAATTCTGGGCGCAGTACGGTCCGGGCGCCGTCGGCGTCGGCTGGGATCTCGCGCTCATGGGTCTGGGTCTGCACCTGGCGAGTTCTGCGGTGCTCGACGCCGCCGAGGTGCTGACCTTCCACACGACTCCCGAGGGCATCGCGTTCATCCGGGCGGCGGCCGAGGGGTGGGCGGACGCGGCGGTGGCGGACGGCGACGACCCGACCGCGGCGATCACGGCAGCGAACCAGACGGTGACCTTCTACACCACCGAGCCCGAGGACGGCGCCGAGTCCTGATGGCCGCTTCTCCGGCGAAGATCTTCGAGGCGCTCGGCGATCCGATCCGCCGCTACATTCTCGAACTGGTCGCGGCGGGCGAGCAGCCCGCGGGCGCGGTGGTCGCCGCGGTGCAGCAGTACACCTCGATCTCCCAGCCCGGCGTCTCCCAGCATCTGAAGGTGCTGCGCGACGCCGAGCTGGTGAGCGTGCGGGCCGAGGGCACCCGCCGCCTGTACGCCCTCGACCCCGCGGGCGTGGACGCGGCCCGCGCCTGGCTGACCGCGCTGACCGAACCGCTCCACCAGTTCACCCAGCCGCTCGACGCCCTCGCCACCGAAATCGCACGCGGAAAAAGGTCCCGCCGCACCACCGCATCGCCTGGTGCCGAGGCGCAGCGGAATGCCGTCACGCCTGACGAACGCACAGCGGGATGACATCGCCGCCGATCGACCGGCGGCCAAGTGGAGCAGCGCTCGAATCAGTAGGCGATGAAAAGGATCTCGTCGCGCGAGTAATCGTGCCCCGGGTGGTTCTCCGCCAGATGCGCCTTCGTCTTCGCGACGAGATCGTCCTCGTCGGTCCCGACGATGGCCTCGCCGCAGGGGCAGTTCAGGTTTCGCTTCATCATCCGTCCTAGGTCGTAGTCGACAGGTCGCGCGGACTCGACGCTACCCGCCGCGTGCCGCCAACTGAATGAGCAATCGTGTGAACAGGGGCAATTCGGATACGAGATCTACGGCTTCCTGGCCAGGCCCGCGACGATGAGCTGCTCCCAGACCGTGAGTTCGCGGACGGCGGTCGGGCCTTGGACGGGCTCGGGCCGCCACTGCGAGACGGGGACGATGCCGGGCTCGAGGATCTCGAGATCACCGAACAGCGCGGCGATCTCCTCGTCGGTGCGCCAGCGCCCACGGCCGAAGGTGGCCTGCAACTTCGCCTCGACCGCCGCCGTCTCGGCGTTGTGCCCCGAGCGGAAGTGCGAGATGAATACCGCGCTGCCGGAGGGGATCTGGTCGCTCCAGAAGCGAACGACGTCGGCGGGATCCTCGTCGTCGTTGAGGTGATGCAGGATCGCGCTGAAGATGACGGCGACCGGCTGATCGAAATCGATCAGCCCGGTGACCTCGGGATGCTCGCGAATCGTCTTCGGGTCGCGGACGTCGGCCTGGATGACGACCGTCCGCTCGTCGGCCGCCAGCAGCGCGCGTCCGTGCGCGAGCACGATGGGATCGTTGTCGATATAGGCCACCTTGGCATCGGGAATGTGCCGCTGCGCGACCTGGTGCACGTTGTCGGAGGTGGGCAGACCGCTGCCGAGGTCGATGAACTGCCGCAGGCCCGCCTGTGCGAGTTCGCCTACGGCGCGCACCAATACCTGCCGGTTGGAGGTGGCGATCACCACCGAACCGGGGAGGTTGTTCTTGAAGTGGTCGCCGATCTCCTGGTCGACGGGGTAGTAGTCCTTACCGCCGAGCAGATAGTCGTAGACCCGAGCGATGCTGGGCTTGGACTGATCGATCGCGTTGGAGCTGTCGGTCACTTTCGCACCCCCGATTCACCGGACAATGTGTGCCCAATAGTAGGAGATAGCGACTGCCGTGACAGGCGCTCGGCGTCCGACTGTCCAGAACCGCAGACGAATTCGACCGCCGAAGGCCTCGGCGAACCGAAGCGGGCGGTCGGGCGACCGGGCCCGCGAGCGATGGCGAACCACCCGCGGGCCGGTCGCTTCACTGGTCAGGCGGAGACGGCCTGCTGTTCGCGCTGCAACTCCAGCGCGATATCGATGAGCTGGTCTTCCTGACCGCCGACGAGCTTGCGCTTGCCCGCGCGCACGAGCATCTCGGCGGCGGAGACGCCGTAGCGTTCGGCCTGACGCTCGGCGTGCTTGAGGAAGCTGGAGTAAACACCGGCGTAGCCCATCATCAGGGCCTGGCGGTCCAGCAGGCATTCCTGCGGCATGGCCGGGCGGACGACGTCCTCGGCGGCGTCGGCGATGGCGAAGAAATCGATGCCGGTGCTGATGCCGAGCTTGTCGCACACGCCGACCAGTGCCTCGACCGGCGTGTTGCCCGCGCCCGCGCCGAAACGCCGTGCGCTGCCGTCGATCTGGGTGGCGCCCGCGCGGATGGCGTAGATGGAGTTCGCCACGGCGAGGTCGAGGTTCTCGTGGCCGTGGAAACCGACCTGGGCATCATTGCCGAGTTCCGCGACGACGGCCGCGACGCGGTCGGAAACCTGCTCCAGGACAAGAGCTCCCGCGGAATCGACGATGTACACGCATTGGCAGCCCGCGTCGGCCATGATGCGCGCCTGCGCGGCGAGCACCTCGGGCGGCTGGGTGTGCGACATCATCAGGAAGCCGACGGTTTCCAGCCCGAGTTCACGGGCGAGGCCGAAGTGCTGGATGGAGACGTCGGCCTCGGTGCAGTGGGTGGCGATGCGGCAGATGGACGCGCCGTTGTCCTGGGAGACCTTGATGTCCTCCTTGACGCCGACGCCGGGCAGCATGAGCACCGCGATCTTGGCCTGCGTGGCGGTCTCGGCGGCGATCTTCACCAGCTCCTGCTCGGGAGTCTTGGAGAAGCCGTAGTTGAACGAGGAACCGCCGAGCCCGTCGCCGTGGGTCACCTCGATGACCGGAACGCCCGCGCCGTCGAGCGCCGCGACGATGTCACGCACCTCGGTGGCGGTGAACTGGTGGCGCTTGTGGTGCGAGCCGTCACGCAGCGAGGTGTCGGTGACGCGGATATCGAGTTCTGCTGAATATGCCATGGGGAACGCTCCTTACACCCGGGCCGATCGTGCTGTGTCTGATTCGTCGCCTCGCTGCGCTCGGCTCACCTGCTTCGCGATGACCTCGCCGACCTGGGTGGCCGCGGCGGTCATGATGTCGAGGTTGCCCGCGTACGGCGGCAGGAAGTCGCCCGCGCCCTCGACCTCGACGAAGACCGAGACCTTCGCCAGGCCACCGGAAACCACCGACGGCTCGTCGAACTGCGGTTCGTTCAGCAGGCGGTAGCCGGGCACGTACTGCTGGATGTCGGCGACCATCCGGTGGATGGAGTCGGCGATCGCGTCGGTGTCGGCGTCCTCCGGAATGGCGCAGAAGATGGTGTCGCGCATGATCATCGGCGGCTCGGCCGGGTTCAGGATGATGATCGCCTTGCCGCGCTCGGCGCCGCCGATGGTCTCGACGCCGCGGCTGGTGGTCTTGGTGAACTCGTCGATGTTGGCGCGGGTGCCCGGCCCGGCGGACACCGACGACACCGAGGCGACGATCTCGGCGTACGGCACCGGTACGACGCGGGAGACGGCCGCCACGATCGGGATGGTGGCCTGACCACCACAGGTGATCATGTTGACGTTCGGCGCGTCCAGGTTGGCGCCGAGGTTCACCGGCGGCACCACGGCGGGGCCGACCGCAGCCGGGGTGAGGTCCACCGCGCGGATACCCGCCTCGGCGTACCTCGGCGCGGCGGCGCGGTGCACGTAGGCGGAGGTGGCCTCGAAAACCAGGTCGGGCAGTTCGGATTGGCCGAGCAGCCAGTCGACGCCCTCGTGCGAGGTCTCCAGCCCGAGCCCGCGGGCCCGCTTCAGGCCCTCGCTCTCCGGATCGATGCCGATCATCCAGCGCGGCTCGATGACCTCCGAGCGCAGCAGCTTGTAGAGCAGATCGGTGCTGATGTTGCCGGACCCGACGATCGCGGCGGTTACGGTCCTGTCGGACACGGTTGGCCTCCTTGGGGATGGCGGCCGGCGAAGCCGGCGGGGGTGGGCTCTGGGGGTTGGCAGCCGGCGAAGCCGGCGGGGCGGGTGGGCTCTGTGGTGGGCTCAGGTGAAATGCAGTCGGACCGAACCGAGTCCGGCGAACTCGGCGTGGAACTGGTCGCCGGGACGGGCGTCGATGGCGCGGGTGCAGGAGCCGGGCAGCACGACGTCGCCCTTTTTCAGCCGCACCCCGAACGAGGCGACCTTGCGCGCCAGCCAGGCCACCGCGATGACCGGGTCGCCGAGCACCGCGTCGCTGCGGCCCTCCGCGACGACCTCGCCGTTGCGGGTGAGCACCGCGTCGATGGCCTTGATGTCGATGTCCTTCGGCGCGACGCGCTCGGGTCCGAGCACGTAGCCCGCCGAGGACGCGTTGTCCGAGATGGTGTCGCACAGGCCGATGTTCCAGTCCTTGATCCTGGAATCGATCAGCTCGATCGAGGGCGCGTAGGCGACCGTCGCGGCGAGCACGTCCTCCTCGGTGCAGTCCGCGCCGGGCAGGTCGGCGCCGAGCACGAACCCGACCTCGACCTCGACGCGCGGGAACAGGTAGCGGCCCGCCTCGACCGGAACGTCTTCGAACACTTGCATTTCCGCGAGCAGATGTCCGTAGTCGGGCTCGTCCACGCCCATCATCTGCTGCATGGCCTTGGACGAGAGGCCGACCTTGTGGCCGACCACGCGCGCGCCGCTGTCGAGCCTGCGGCGGATGTTGATCAGCTGGATCTCGTAGGCGTCGACCACGTCGATGTCGGGGTATCGCGCGACCAGCGGGTCGATGGCGACCCGATCGTTCTCGGCCCGCGCGAGTTCGTCGGCGAGTTCGGTTCGTACCGCGTCGGTCAGCACGCTAGTTTCCTTCCACTGTTGCTTTTTCGAGGACGGCCTGTTCGCTCGCCGCGGACCGTCCCGCGCGGCGACCGGAGAAGACGCAGTCGGCCAGCGACAGACCGCTGACATAGGAGTCCGAGCAGATGCCGACGGCGGTCCGGCCCGCGGCGTACAGGCCGGGAATGTTGTCGCCGTCAGCGGTTTTCACCGCGCCCGTCCGCTCGTCGACGACCACGCCGCCGAGGGTGAGCATCGGGCACGGGTTGGTCAGGCTCGGTTTGATCCCCACATCCAACAGCCAGTACGGGCCGCTGCGCACGGGTTCGGTGAACTCGGCGGGCTTGCCGGCCGGATCGGGCGCGCCGTTCGCGATGGCGGCGTTGTGCGCGTCGACGGTCGCGCGCAGCCCGGCCGGATCGATGCCCGCCTTGGCCGCGGCGACTTCCAGCGTCGCGCCGCGCACCGCGCTGCGGCGCATCACCTCGAACTGGGCGCGCTGGAACCAGGTCGCCTGGGTGCGGATCTGCCGGATCGCGGTGCGCATCAGGTTCGCGTCGGCGAGCAGCCAGCCTTTGCCTTCGTGCTCGTTGATCAGCGCATGGCCGACCGCCGCGCCGTAGCGGGTCTCGTCGATCACCCGGCGGCCGTGCGCGTCGACCAGCACCGAGCCGGTGAAAGCGCTGGGCGGCAGGATGAATCGCCAGGCCGAGACGTTGCCCATGCGGTCGGTGGCCGCACCGGCCGTGCGCGCCATCAGGATGCCGCTGCCGTCGTCGCCGGTGGTGCCGAGCGCGAGACCGGCGCGATACTGCGGGCCGTATTCGGCGAGCATGGCGCGGTTGGCGATGAAGCCGCCCGCGCTGACGATCACGCCGCGCCGCGCCTGCACGCGAATCGTCGTGCCGTACCGGCGATCGAGCACCTCGAGGCGCTGCTCCATCGACTTGCGCAGCGGCGGATAGTAGATGCCGGGCTTGGCGGCGAGCTTGGCCATGCGGCTGTAGCGTTCCCTGATCCGGCCGGGCGCATCGCGCAGCGACCGGCACTCGACGCCGATCACCGCGCCGTTACTGTCGGTGATCAATCGCGTTGCCGTGGTGAGTGTTTCGACGCGCACACCGCGACGCGAGGCCGAGGCCGCGAGCGGACCGGTGAGCTGCTTGCCCGAGGTGCCCTTGCCCTTGACGCGGTGGCCGCGCTGCGCGGGTTCGGCGACCTCGCGGCCGTAGCCGGAGACCTCGCTGCCGGAGTAGTACAGGTAGTAGCTGTCGTTCGGATACGAGGTCTTGTACGGGCAGAGCGAGGCTTCGAAGGGCACGCCGTGCCCCTTCAGCCACTCGATCATCGCCGGGCTCTGGTCCACGAAGCGGCGCAGGGTGGCCGGTGTGACGGCCGCGCCGACCTCGCGTTCCAGATACGCGAGCATCTGCTCCGGGGTATCGTCCACCCCGGCCTCGCGCTGCACCGACGTACCGCCGCCCGCGTAGATGATGCCGCCGGACAGCGCGGACGCGCCGCCGCCGGTGAACCGTTCCAACACCAGCACCTGCGCGCCCGCCTCCGTCGCCTCCAGCGCGGCGGACGCGCCCGCGGCGCCGTATCCGACGACGATCACGTCAGCGGTCAGGTCCCATTCGAGGCCCATGTACTTCACTCCGGTCTGAAACTGAAACAAGTTTCCTCGACAAATGGAACGCCGAGCAAGTCTTCTGCCACACAACATAGACCAATGGCGCGTCCATTCTATAACGTGTTCTACATGACAGATCCGGTTCTCGAGCCACACAGCTACGACGTGGTGGTCGTCGGCAGCGGCGCCGCGGGTATGACCGCCGCCCTCACCGCCGCTCACCACGGCCTCAGCGCGGTCATCATCGAAAAGGCCGCGCACTACGGCGGGTCGACCGCGCGCTCCGGTGGCGGCGTGTGGATCCCTGGCAACAAGGCGCTGCGCGCGTCGGGTCGCCCCGACGATCGCGAGGACGCACGCACCTACCTGCACAGCATCGTCGGCGATGTCGTGCCCAAGGATCGGATCGACACCTACATCGACCGCGGCGCCGAGGCCTTCGACTTCGTGCTCGACCACACCCCGCTGAAGATGAAGTGGGTGCCCGGGTATTCGGACTACTACCCGGAGGCGCCCGGCGGTCTCGGCGAAGGACGCTCCTGCGAGCCCAAGCCGTTCAATCTGAAGGTCCTCGGCGCGGAGCGGGAAAACCTGGAACCGCCCTACGCCAAGGCGCCGCTGAACGTGGTGGTCATGCAGGCGGATTTCGTTCGCCTCAACCTCATTCGCCGCCACCCGAAGGGCATGATGCGGGCGATGCGCGTCGGCGCGCGCACGTACTGGGCCAAGTTCACCGGCAAGCACATCGTCGGCATGGGCCAGGCCATCATCGCCGCCATGCGCAAGGGGCTGCTCGACGCGAACGTGCCGGTGCTGCTGAACACTCCGATGACCAAGCTCATCGTGGAGGACGGCGTGGTCACCGGCGTCGAGGCGATGCGGGACGGCAAGCCGGTCGTGTTCACCGCGCGCCACGGCGTCGTGCTCGGCAGCGGCGGCTTCGAGCACAACGCGGAGATGCGGGCGAAGTACCAGCGCCAGCCCATCACCACCGAGTGGACGACCGGTGCGACGGGGAACACCGGCGACGGCATCCTGGCGGGCATCGAGGCGGGCGGCGCGATCGACTTCATGGAGGACGCCTGGTGGGGGCCGACCGTTTTCAAGGGCGGCAGGCCGTGGTTCGCCCTGGCCGAGCGCAATCTGCCCGGCTGCGTCATCGTCAACCACGACGGCAAGCGATTCGGTAATGAGTCCGCTCCTTACGTCGAGGCTGGGCACACCATGTACGGCGGCGAATACGGGCAGGGTGAAGGTCCCGGGGAGAACATCCCCGCGTGGCTGGTGTTCGACCAGCGCTACCGGAACCGCTACATCTTCGCCGGACTACAGCCTGGTCTGCGCTTTCCGTCCCGCTGGATGGAAAACGACAACATCGTCAAGGCCGACAGTCTCGAGGAGCTGGCCGCCGCGATCGGCGTGCCCGCCGAGAATCTGAGCGCCACCGTCGCGCGGTTCAACACCTTCGCCGAGACGGGCACCGACGAGGACTTCGGTCGCGGCAACAGCCACTACGACCGGTACTACGGCGACCCCACCGTGAAGCCGAACCCCTGCCTCGCCGGCCTGGTCCAAGGGCCGTTCTACGCGGCCAAGATGGTGCCCGGCGACCTCGGCACCAAGGGCGGTCTGGTCGCCGACTCCGCCGGCCGGGTGCTCCGCGAAGACGGCAGCACCGTCGAGGGCCTCTACGCCTCGGGCAACTGCTCGACACCGGTCATGGGCCACACCTACGCCGGGCCCGGCGCGACCATCGGCCCCGCCATCGCCTTCGGCTACCTCGCCGTCCTCGACATCGCCGAGCGCAAACAGGACCAGCCCGCCGCGGCGACCTCCGAGGCGTAGGGCAATGCCTTTGCCACACGGGTCCCACAGGGTTCACACAGGCAGCGCCTCTGCGAACCGTGTGCGCCGTCTGTGGCAGCCACCCTCTCGCCTGGGGCGAAACCATGTCGTGTCCTCGCAGACGTTTCGCACGCTTCGCACAGGTTGTACGCCCTGCGAAGCGTGCGGAGGGTCTGCGAGGAACTGATCGGGGCCGGCTCCGTGGTAGCCGGGCTCGCTCGGTTACAGGCGGCGGGCCGCTGTCGCGCTGCGCGGTGGCCGGGCGTGGTTCGGTTCCGTTCGAGGGGCCGCTGTCCCGGCGAGTGGGTATGGCATTGCTAGAGAGGCGCGCCTGCCCGCAGGATCGATTCGTGGGCCGGGCGGCCGAATCCGTCCACAACCATGCACAAGGAGAACTGATGCCCATCGACCCGAAGATCGCACTCGGCGCGGAGCTGCCGAGCCGGGAGTTCGCGTGGACGCCGTCGGATGTGCAGCTCTATCAGCTCGGGCTCGGCGCGGGTGCGCGGTGGACCGAGGCGGACGAGCTGCGCTACCTGGACGACCGGGAGCCGCAGGTGCTGCCGACGTTCGCGACCGTGGCGCAGACCTTGCACGAGACCGAGCCGCCCAAGGTGAGCTTCCCCGGCATCGACATCGACCTGGCGAAGGTGGTGCACGGACACCAGGAGGTGGAGGTGCACCGGCCGATCCCCGCCGCGGGCAAGGCGACGAGCACCGGGCGGATCATCGAGATCTGGGACAAGGGCTCGGCCGCGGTGGTCGTGCAGGAGCACACCATCACGGGCTCCGACGGCGCGCCGCTGTGGACCACCCGGTCCTCCATCTTCGCCAAGGGCGAGGGCGGTTTCGGCGGCGAACGCGGGCCGAGCACCAAGTCGGAACTGCCCGATCGCGCCCCGGATTTCGACGTCACCACGCGCACGCTGCCGCAGCAGGCGCTGCTGTACCGGATGCTCGGCGACCGCAATCCGCTGCACTCCGATCCCGAGTTCGCTCGCGCCGCCGGTTTCCCCAATCCGATCCTGCACGGCCTGTGCACGTACGGAATCGTCTGCAAGACCGCCACCGACACCGCCCTGGATTCCGACGCGACCCGCGTCACCGGTTTCCGCGCGCGCTTCGCCGGTGTGCTCTACCCGGGCGAGACCATCCGGACCCGCATCTGGCGCACCGACGGTGAGCTCGTCATCGCCGCGACGGTGGTCGAGCGCGAGGACGCCCCGGTGCTCGCGGACGTCAGCCTGAAGTTCAGGTAGACGCCCGCGCGGCTCGTTCGGACGCCCGCCGTCGCAAACCCTTGCGATCGCGTTCGGTGCCGCCGGGCGAGCCACTTCGGCCGCCGTCACGTGGGTACGCACGACTATCGCGACGGCGGCCGGGGCAAGGGCCGGTCGATGCCGGTGACCGACCCAGCCGACGGCCCGACTACCGCGAACGCAGCGGATACCGACGAC
The DNA here is from genome assembly GCF_057708605.1 of Nocardia sp. bgisy118. NCBI lineage: Bacteria > Bacillati > Actinomycetota > Actinomycetes > Mycobacteriales > Nocardiaceae > Nocardia > Nocardia sp. bgisy118. The sequence continues at coordinate 81,669 of NZ_JBYISM010000008.1, forward strand.
TCAGCCAACCGGCGGTCCGACTATTTCCTCGACGCTGTTGCGGCGGGGCCCGAGTCCTTGGATCACCAAGGCGTACAACACGATTACGACGACCGGCGCGATCGCCGGGGCCCAGGCCAGACGCAGCGGGAGCAGGGCCGCGCCCACCGCGCAGGCTGCGAAGCCGACGGCGCCGACGACCGAGGGCAGGGTGGTCGGGACGACGCCGATCGGTGCGGTCACGGTGGCCGCGTTCAGCAGGTAGGTGGTGGCGACCAGACCCGTTGCGGCGGCGGCGAGTACGCCGGTGTCGGCCCAGGCGAGCGCGCCGATCGCGACGAGGACGGCGGCGACCGCGGCGGGTCTGAACCACCAGCCCGCGACCCCCAGGATCAGCGCGGGAATGCCCGCGAGCGGCGCCATCAGGATCACCGAGGCGACGAGCAGGACGCCGGCGAGGACGGCGAGGAATCTGGTCATCGGCGCACCCGCACGGTGCGACGGTGTTCGGGCAGCAGGCGCATGATCTCGTCGAGCCTGGCGTCCTGCGCCCACGGCACGATGTCGACGCCGACCGTGCCCATGTCGCGGTACATGGAGGCGCGTTCCAGCTGCCACATGCGGGCCAGCGTCGGGTCGAGGCCCTCGCGAAACGGCGTGCCGCGCAACACGTCCACCACCACCACGACGTGCCCGCGCTTGCGCAGATCGATCAGCGCCAGCGCGAACTGCGTGTCGAGCAGCGTGGTGAACGCCACCACGATCGCGCCGACCGGCACCGCGGCGTGCGGGGCCAGGGTGCCGGTGGTGGGGATGTGCTCGTCGCCGACGTCGAGCACGGTGTCGACGATGCGGTAGAACTGACGCCGCCCGATGTCGGGGCGCAGCCAGCGCGGACGCTGGCCGAGGCAGACCACGGCGGTCCGGTCGCCCGCCTGCAGAGTGGACTGCACGACCTGGGCCGCGCCGCGCACCGACAGCTCGAGCGAATCGGTCGCCGGGCCGGGCGCCTGCTGCGAGGTGTCGACCAGCACGACGACGTCGGCGGACCGGTTGGTCAGCCGCTCGGTGACATAGAGCCGACCGCGCCGGGCGCTCACCGGCCAGTTCACGATCCGCAGCTGATCGCCCGGCGCGTAGGCGCGGATGTCGGCGTACTCCACGCCGGGCCCGTGGCGACGGGTCAGGTGGGTGCCGAGCCGTTCGGGAAGTTCGGTGCGCGGCAAACGCATTCGCTGTGGATCGGTCACCGGGTAGACGAACAACTGTCCCGCGGGCAGCGTCGCGGTGGCGATGGCAAGTCCCGCCGGGCTGAGCGCGGACACCCGCACCGACACCGGGTAGCGGCCCCAGCGCCGGGCCTCCAGCGCCAGCCGCAGCCCGGCGGGCGCCGCCCCGGAGTCGCTCGCCTCTTCGATCTCGACCCCGAGCTCTGGTGCCGCCTGCGGTTTCAGGCGCAGCAGCGCGTGCCCCGACTCCACGAAGGCGGCGACGGTGAGCACCACCTCCTCGGTCTCGAAGCAGCGCAGGGTGCCGCCGCCGTCGACCTGAATCCTGGTCCGCGACTGCTGCCACGACGCGGTCGCGAGCACGCCGAGCAGCGGCGCGGCGAAGACCACCAGCTGCCAGCGCGCGGCGACCACCGCGACCACCAGTGCCACCGCGGCGCAGCCCGCCAGCATGTACACCAGAGGCGCGGGACGCCACCGCAATTCGGCCTCGACGGTGGCGCTCGCGTCGCGGTGCCTGGAGCGGGTCATGTCTGGGTGGCGCGCGGGACCGGCAGGCGGCGCAGCAGTTCGGCGATCACGTCCTCGCCGCGGATCCGGCGCACCCACATCTCGGGGCGCAGTGTGATCCGGTGCGCCATGGCCGGAATCGCGAGCGCCTTGACGTCTTCCGGGATGACGTAGTCCCGGCCGAGCAGCAGCGCGCGGGCCCGCGACATCTGCACCAGATCCAGTTCGGCGCGGGGACTCGCGCCCACCTCGACCTGCGGATGCCCGCGGGTCGCGCCGGCCAGGGCGACGACGTAGCCGACCACGTCGGGGTGCACCGTGACGTATTCGACCGACTGCCGCATCTCCAGCAGCCCATTGGCGTCCACCACCTGCCCGACCTGCGGCGGCGTCGCGCCGCGTTCCAGGCGCCTGCGGATCATCTGGGTCTCGTCGTGCTCGGAGAGATATCCGAGCCGCAGCTGGATGGCGAAACGGTCCAGCTGCGCCTCGGGCAGCGGGTAGGTGCCCTCGTATTCGATGGGGTTGTCGGTGGCGAGCACGATGAACGGCTGCGGCAGCGGGAAGGTCTCGCCGTCGATGCTGACCTGTCCCTCCGCCATCGCCTCCAGCAGCGCGGCCTGGGTCTTCGGCGGGGTGCGGTTCACCTCGTCGGCCAGCAGCACGTTGGTGAACACCGGACCGCGACGGAAGTTGAACCGCCCCGAGTTCATGTCGTAGATGGTCGAGCCGAGCAGGTCGGCGGGCAGCAGGTCGGGAGTGAACTGCACCCGGGTGAAGTCGAGGCCGAGCGCGGCGGCGAAGGACCTCGCGATCAGTGTCTTGCCGAGTCCGGGCAGGTCCTCGATGAGGACGTGCCCACCGGACAGCACAGCGATCATGATCAGCTGCATTTCGTCGCGTTTGCCCACGATGACGCGGGACAGCTCCCGCAGCACCGCATCGGTGCGCTGGACGGTCACGTCCAGTGGCATCGTCATTTGTCTACTCGCACTTGCTCAACCCATTTCACATTCTCTGCAGACGGCGCAGGATCTCGTCCAGCGCCGCCCGACCCGGTGCGCGCGTCGTCTGATCACGCAGTGCCGAGTTCGCCGGATCCACCCAGCGCCACAGTTCCGGTCCGAACTGCAGAATCCCGGCCGTTTCGGTCGCCTTGCGGTTCTTGGCTACCCGCATGCCCGTGGACAACTCGAATTCTTTGGCAAGTAGTGGACGCAGGTGCCGATCCCAGTCGGCGCGGCTGCCGTCGGCCCGGTCGGCCAGCATCTGCGCCCGCGCCTGCCAGCGGTTCAGCATCTCCAGCGGGCCGTTCTCGATGTCGTCGGCGTGGTCGTCGCGCTCCGCGTTCTCGCGCTCGCGCAACGTCCAGATCAGCTGGAAGAGGGCGAGGGCGACCGGGACGGCGGCGAGCAGCAGCATGGCGCCGCGCGCTTTGCCGAACGCGATCAGTTCGAGCACCACCACCGCGAGTATCGCGGCCGCGGCGATCCCCGCCCTGTTCATTCGGCCATCACCTCCCCTTGCAGATCGGCGAGCACGATGCGCAGCAGTTGTTCGGCGCGCATGCGCTGCCACTCCAGCATCGAGTGCGGGCTGAATCTGGCCTCCTCGAACAGCGAGACCAGCTCGCGCGCGGAGGCGTCGTGCAGCGCGCCGCGCTCGAACGCGCGCGCCAGCACTTCCATCGGGGTGTCGGAAGCCAACGGGGCGGCGGCCCGGTCGACGGTGAGGCCGCGCTCCATCGCGACGTAGCAGGCGATGATGGCGGTGCGCGGGTCCTGGCCCGGCGCGTTCATCGCGGCCAGACCCATTTCGGCGGCCCTGGCCAGCGAGTCGACCACGGTCGCCGGGGTGGGAGCCTCCGGCGGCGGCGCGGGGACGGGCTTGCGACGGGCCGTCGCCGCGACCACCACGAGGCCGACCAGCGCCACGCCGAGCAACACACCGGCGGCGACGATCGTCAGCACCAGGCTGGTGCCGGTCAGGCTTTCCGCTCCGCCTGGCTGGGGCGGCGGTGTGGTCGGAAGGTGTTCGGGCGGCGCGCCCTCCCCAGTGGCGGGCGAGGGCTCAGCGGGCTGAACTTGCCTGCCCGCGCCGACGAAGAACACGGCGGAAGCCGCGGCGAGCACCAACGAGAGACCGGCCAGCGCCGCGAGCACCAGCAGGCCGACGCGACCGAGCTTCCACTGCCGACGCTCGCGCTCGCGATCCGGTTCGGGCATGGCGAGCGGCAGCCGGTGCTGGCTGGCGATCACACCCGCCAGCAGGATCACCACGGAAACCGTGAGCAGCACCGGCATCAGGGCCACGGCGAGCGCGTTGGGCCCCGAGCCACGATCGGCGGTCTCGACCGCGCCGGGGATGTGCCCACGCAGCGTGATCGCGGCAACGGCCAGCAGCGTGATCAGCACGATCACGCGCGATATCGCCGCTCGCGCCCGGACCACCAGCGTTACCACCAAACCTGAGTACTGCTCGAAACAGCCACATAGTTACATGCCGAGCGGTCCGCTCGGGAGGGAATCGAATACTTCGGATCGCCTCCGTTTTAACTGGGTTACCGGCGAGTCGCCGCAGGTCGGCCCACTACCAAGCGGCGGCGGTCACCGGTTGTGAGATCTCACAGAGACGGCTGGCGGTGCGCGAAATATCCGGAACGCCGACCACGCCGTCGACCAGCTCCGGCAGCGGCGCGGCGGCGCACAGCGTCAGTTCCAGATCGGCGTCGTAGAGCACGTCGACGAGGTTCGCCAGGCGCATCGCCCAGTCCGGCGGCACCTCCCGCAACCGGGGCACGTCCTCGATCGTCCAGCGCCGGAAACGCTGAGCCAGCAGCACGTAGTCGGCGGCCGAGGTGGCGGCGCCGCAGAGCGCGGTGAAATCGACGGTGATCGCGTCGCCGTCCACCGCGCGTGCCCGCAGCGTGCGGTCGCCGATCGGGACCTCGACCACGCCCTCGGTGGGCGCGCACCCGATCAGGTAGCGGCCCGCCCTGAAACCGCTCGCAGCGTCGCGCAGATGCAGCGTGCGGTAGTCGGTGGGTCCGTCCACCGAGATCACGTCCAAGCGCTCGACGATGCGCGCGATGGTCGGCAGGAACCGATCGTGGAACAGCGGATTCGGCAGCAGCTGCTCGGGCGGGTAGTTCGAGGTGAGCACGAGCGCGATACGGCGGGCGAACAGCGCGTCCAGCATGCGGGCGATGAGCATCGCGTCACCGATGTCGTGCACGTGGAACTCGTCGAAGCACACCAGGCGGGCGGCGCCGAGCAGGCGCTCGATCGCGGTGTCGATGGATCCGGATTCGTGTGCGGCGGTGTGTAATTCGGCGAAGAACCGGTGGAAATGGTAGCGCTTCACACGGTCGGGAGCGACGGTGGCGAGGAAGCGGTCCATCAGCATGGTCTTGCCGCGGCCGGGTCGTCCGTACAGGTAGACCCCGCGCGCGCCCTTGACCGGACGACCGCGCCCGTCCACCAGGCGAGCCAGCCGGTCGGCGGCCGCGCGCTGATCCGCGTCGAGTTCGATCGTCATCCGAGCCTCCCATCTCTACAGATGTAGAATCCTCTACAGTTGTAGAGCACGGAGCGGGACTCGACCAGGGAAGGTGACGATGTCCACAACCGACCGGCGCATCCTGATCGTCGACGCGGCCATCGAACTGATCGCCCGCCGCGGGATTCGCGCGCTGACGCATCGCGCGCTGGACACGGCACTGGAGCTGCCGCCCGGATCGTCCTCGTATTACTTCCGCACCAAACGCGCGCTGATCGAGGCGATCGCCGACCGGATCTCCGCCCGTTCCCGCAGCGATTTCGTCGCAGCGGAATTCGCCGCACCCGAGACGGCCGACCTGCCGTCCGTCGCCCACGGCATCGCGGTCTGGCTGGACCGGCTCCTCCTCGAACGCCGCGACCATCTGATCGCCCGGCACGCCCTGATCGTCGACCTGGTCGGCGATCCAGAACTGCACACTCGGCTGAGCAACAGCCTCTTCTCACTGGAAGGCGCGCGGGAACTGTTCCGCGCCAACGACTTCCCAGACCCGGACACCGCCGCCGCCGACTTCATCGCTGTCCTGGAGGGCGCGGTCTTCGACCGCTTCGCGGGCAACCGCAGCAGCCTCCCACCCGGCACACCCGCCAGCGTCAGCCAGCTGACCACTCTCCTATCCACCTACCTCCACCGCTGACCTGCCATCTCGCAGACCCTCCGCACGCCTCGCAGACCGCACAACCTGCGCGAAGCGTGCAGAAGGTCTGTGACGTCGATGTATACGGGCCACAGCGACGCTTCGTCAGGCTCCGCTGCGACTGGCCACACATCTTTCGCACTCTTCACATAGGCACCGCCTATGCGGGGCGGGTGGAGGGTGTGTGGGAGCTAGACGGACCAGCCGCGTTGGGAGTAGGTGGCGCCGGTGAAGTAGGCGCGGATGCCTGCGGCGGGGTACTCGATGAGGTTATGGGGCAACGCGGTCAGGGGGAACCAGGCGAGCTCGTAGCTCTTGTCCGGCTCGCGATTGATCGGCTCGCCGGACCAGGTCACGGCTTCGAAGAAGAGGCCGATGCGGGCTTCTCGGCCCGGAGAGACGACGTGCGCGGTGTGGATGTGGCGCAGATCCGTGGGATCGACGACAACGCCGATCTCCTCCATCGCCTCGCGGGCCGTGGCCTCGGTGGCCGACTCCCCCGTCTCGAGCTTGCCCGCGGGCAGGTGCCAGCGCCCGTCGAACTCGTCCGCGCTGCGCCGCTTGCTCAACAGCACTTCGCCCGCGCGGACGAGCAGGATGTGGACGTCGACGATGTGCCGGTCGGTCATGAGACTCCTCCCGTGGCGGCGAGTGTGCCGCTCCAACCTACGGGTTGGACCCTCCGTCGTTCCGGCGAACGCCGGGCACCGGCTGGACAGCCGACGCCGTGGCGGGGCCGGACCCCGGCGTTCGGCGGAACGACGGAGGCAATCGGAATCAGCTGGCGCTGAGCACCAGACCGGAGGTCGGCACGCCGGTGCCCGCGGTGACCACGATGTTGCGCAGCGCGTCGACCTGGTTGACCGACGTGCCGCGAATCTGGCGCACCGCCTCGGCGATGCCGTTCATGCCGTGGATGTACGCCTCGCCCAGCTGGCCGCCGTGCGTGTTGAGCGGCAGCCTGCCGCCGAGCTCGATCGCGCCGTCCTTGACGAACTCCTTGGCCTCGCCCCGACCACAGAACCCGAGTTCCTCGAGCTGCATGAGCACGAACGGGGTGAAGTGGTCGTAGAGGATCGCGGCCTGCATGTCCTCCGGGCCCAATCCGCTTTGCGCCCAAAGCTGTTCGCCGACGAGGCCCATCTCCGGCAGGCCGGACATGGCGTCGCGGTAGTAGCTGGTCATCACGTACTGGTCCGCGCCGGAACCCTGCGCGGCTCCGGCGATCACCGCGGGCCGCTGCGGCAGGTCGCGGGCCCGCTCCACGCTCGTCACCACGATGGCCACGCCACCGTCGGACTCCTGGCAGCAGTCGAGCAGGTGCAGCGGTTCGGCGATCCAGCGCGAATTCTGGTGGTCTTCCAAGGTGATCGGCTTGCCGTAGAAGAAGGCGTCCGGGTTCACCGCGGCGTGCTTGCGGTCGGCGACGGCGACCCGGCCGAAATCCTCGCTGGTCGCGCCGTAGACGTGCATGTAGCGGCGCGCCACCATGGCGACCTGGGCGGCGGGCGTGCCGAGCCCCTGGGGATAGGACCAGCCCGCGTCGATGCCCGACGAGGTCGGCGCGGTGGCCAGCGCCGTGGAGAACTGGCCGAACCGCGACACCGAGCGCTCGTTGAAGGCGCGGTAGGCGACCACCACCTCGGCGACGCCGGTGGCCACCGCCATGGCGGCCTGCTGCACGGTCGCGCAGGCCGCGCCGCCGCCGTAACCGATGTGGCTGAAGAACTTCAGCTGCGGAATGCCCGTCGCCCTCGCGACCGCCGCCTGGGTATTGGTGTCCATGGTGAAGGTGGTCAGCCCGTCCACGTCGGCGGGCGTCAGGCCCGCGTCCGCGAGGGCGGCCGTGACCGCCTCGGCCGCCAGCCGCAACTCGCTGCGACCGGAGTCCTTGGAGAAATCGGTGGCGCCGATGCCGACGATGGCGGCGCGTCCCGACAGAGCCTCAGTCATTCGTACCCCGCAGAGCGATGACGACTTTCGCCGTGATGTGGTCGCCGAGGCTGTCTCGCCCGACGACGTCGATGTGGACGTCCTCGCCATCGACCGCGCTCACCGTGCCGGTGAGGGTCAACGTGTCGCCCGCGTACAGCGGCACCCCTAGGCGCAGCGCGATCGACTTCACGATGGCGCGCGGGCCCGCCCAGTCGGTGACGAAGCGCTGCACCAGGCCGGTGTCGGTGAGGATGTTGACGAAGATGTCCTTGGATCCGCGCGCGACGGCCTTGTCTCTGTCGTGATGCACGTCCTGGAAATCGCGGGTGGCGATGGCCGTGCTGATCACGAAGGTCGGGTCGGCGTGCACGACCAGTTCCGGCAGCGTCGCGCCGACCTGCGCGGCGGTGGGCTCACCCGTCACCCGACCACCACCCCTCACCGAATCGCTTCGCGATGCTGTCGTCATTTGTTCACCGTCCAATACGGCAGGACGGCCTCGTCGTCGAGCTTCTCGAACTCCACCCGCACCGGCAGGCCGACCTCGACCTCGGCCGGATCGATGCCACGCAGTTCACCGAGCATGCGCACGCCCTCCTCCAATTCGACCAGCGCGACCACGAACGGCAGCTGCCGCCCCGGCACTTTCGGCGCGTGATGCACGACGTAGCTGAACACCGTGCCGCGCCCCGAGGCGACCACGTACTCGGTCGGCTCGGACTTGTCCTGCCACAGCGCGGGGACCGGCGGATGCCTCAGCGTGCCGTCCGGCAGCTTCTGGATCCGCAGTTCGCCGAGCTTCGTTCCTTCCCAGAAGAATTCGGTGTCGTGCGAGACCAGCGGCTTGACCCGCTCGCCCGCGGGCTGCGCCGGAGCGGCAGCCGTGCCCGGCGCGAATTTCAGGATCCGGAACAGCATTTCGGTGACGAGCTCGTCGCCCACCCGCCACGAAGTGCGGAAGGTGACGAACCAGCCGTCGCCGAGCCCGGTGCGCTTGGGTCCCGTGATGGTCTCCAGCCGACTGGTGACGGTCACCTGTTCGCCGGGCACCAGGTAGCGGTGGTAGATCTGCTCGCAATTGGTGCCGACCACCGAGGTGAAGCCCGCCTCGTCGAGCAGTTCGGTGGTGGCGCCCATCGGATCGTCCTCCGGGCGAACACCGTTGAGCCCGAACATGGTCCACACTTGCGCCATCGCGGGCGGCGCGACGATGCCAGGGTGGCCCGCGGCGCGAGCGACGGCCTCGTCGACGTAGATGGGGTTGGTGTCGCCGATGGCCTCGACCCAGTTGTTGATCATCGGCTGGTTCACCGGGTCGCGCGCGAGGCGCGGCGCGCACTCGCCCGCCGCGATGATCTTCTCGGCGGCGGCGACGATCGCTTCCGGCGTTGACGTGTCCGGCACGACGCGGCTCCTTCTTCCTATCGGGGTACTCGCGGCAGGTTCAGTCCGGCGGTGGCGACGAGCTCGCGCATGATCTCGTTGACGCCGCCGCCGAAGGTCACCACGAGGTTCTGTTTGGTGCGCCGGTCCAGCCAGGTGAGCAGTTCGGCGGTGGCGGGCTCGGCCGGATCGCCGTGGCGGCCGACGATCTCCTCGGCCAGGCGGCCCGCTTCCTGGAGTGACTCGGTGGAGAACACCTTGGTGGCCGAAGCGTCGGCGATGACCTGCGACTGGTCGCCGTCCGGGCTCTTGTCGGCGGCCGCGACCTGCCAGTTCAGCAGTTCGTTCAGCCGGACCATGGCGTGCATACGGCCCAGCGACCGCTGCACATCGGATTCGACGAGCAGCCCGCGCGGTCGCGCCCAGTCGCGCACCCGGTCGTAGAGCTGTTCGATCTTGCCGGACGGGCCGAGGCTCACCCGCTCGTGATTGAGCTGGGTGGTGATCAGCCGCCAGCCCCGGTTCTCCTCGCCGACCAGCATGTCGGCCGGGACGCGGACGTTGTCGAAATAGGTGGCGTTGGTGTGGTGGGCGCCGTCGCAGGTGATGATCGGCGTCCAGGAGTAGCCGGGATCCTCGGTGTCCACGATCAGGATCGTGATGCCGCGGTGGCGCGAGTCCGCCGTGCCGGTGCGGCAGGCCAGCCAGACGTAGTCGGCTTCGTGCGCGCCGGTGGTGAAGATCTTCTGCCCGTTGACGATCCAGTCGCCCGAGGCATCGCGGACGGCGCTGGTGCGCAGCGAGGCCAGGTCGGTGCCCGCCTCCGGCTCGGAGTAGCCGATCGCGAAATGGATATCGCCGGAAAGGATTCCGGGCAGGAACTTCTGCTTCTGCGCGTCGGTGCCGTAGGTCTGCAAGGTCGGTCCGACGGTCAGCAGCGTCACCAGCGGCAGCGGGACGTCGGCCCGTACCGCCTCGTTGAAGAAGATCTGCTGTTCGACGGGCCCGAAACCCTGCCCGCCGTATTCCTTCGGCCAGCCGACCCCGAGCCAACCGTCGCGGCCCATGCGCCGCACGACGGCGCGGTAGGCGTCGCCGTGCCGGTTCACCGCCATCTCGGCCTCCTCTTCGGGAGTGACGAGATCGGCGAAGTAGGTGCGGAGTTCGTCTCGCAGCGCGCGCTGCTCGGCGGTCAGATCGATGAACATCTTGCTCCTAAGCGATCCAGACGGAACGACGCGCCGCCGAGCCAGCGGGCGATGTCCTTGGCCTGGGAGTAGTAGCGGTGCATCGGATGGGTCACGTCGACGCCGAGACCTCCGTGCAGGTGATGACACTTCTGCATGGCGGCGGGCAGCTCGGAGGCCACGGTATAGGCGAGCACGTCGAGGTCGTCGTCGACGCGCTCCAGGTGCGCGGAACCGGTGTCGGGCTGCGAAAGCGCCCAGTTCGCCGAGACGGCCGCGGCGTGCAGGGTGCGGGAGACCACGTACAGGTCGGCGATCTGCTGGGCCACCGCCTGGAATTCGGCCAGCGGCCGGTCGAACTGGCGGCGCACCCGCAGGTGCTCGGCGGTGAGCACCAGTGCGCCCTTCAGCAGGCCGTCGGCGACCGAGCCGATGCTCGCGACGGCCAGCCGGTGCAATCGCGGGAGGCCGCCGGGGAGCAACTGCTCGGCCGGGATCTCCACGTTGTCCAGCAGGACACTGCCCTCGGGCAGGCCGCCCGAGGACGGTGAGGGCGTCACGGTCAGTCCGGCGGCATCGCGGTCGACGAGCGCGATGCCGGAATCGGTGGGGATCAGCAGCCAGCGCGCCTGCTCGGCATAGGGCACCGCGACCTTGTGCCCGCTGACCCGCACGACGGACCCTTCGGCGACCGCGGTCGTCTTCGGTGTCGCGGCGAACGGCGCGCCGGGTTCGCTGAGCGCCGCGGTGAGCACCGCGCCCTTCGCGACCTCCGGATAGATCCGTTCGGCCACCGCGTCGGGCAGCACGGGCAGCAGCGCGAGCAGCCCGAAACCGAGCGTCGGCAGGGCGGGCACCGCCACCGCGTCGGTGGCCAGCTCGGTGAGCAGCACGGAGATCTCCGGCAGGCCCATACCGTCGCCGCCGAAGCGCTCCGGCAGCGCGACCCCGAGCAGGCCCGAGTCGACGAGGCTCGGCCACAGCTCGATATCGCGTGCGGATTCGCGCTCCAGCAAACTCACTACCACTTCGGCGACGGCGTCCTGGCCCTCGTCCCTGGTGAAGTCCACGATGTTCTCCAGTTAACTCGGTATCGCCCGGTGATTCCTTGGGGGGTGGTCGGGCGACGGGTGGGCTCGTCGACTAACTGTCCGCATCGCGAGGCAGCCCGAGAATCCGCTCACCGGCCACGGTGAGCAGGATCTGCTCGGTGCCTCCCGCGATGGAAAGACAACGGGTGAGCAGGAATTCGGTCACCTCGTCCGAATCCTGCGCACCGTTCGGTCCCGCCGCCTCGACGGCGAACTCCGCCACCGCCTGGCGGTGCCGCACACCCACCAGCTTGCGCACACTGCTCTGCGCGCCGGGGTCGGCGCCCGCCAGCATCGCGACGGCGGCCCGCTGCTCGAGCAGCAGCCCGGCGATGGCCTCGGCGACGAAGCCGCCGAGCCGGTCGTTCCTCAGCTCCGCGCCGGGCCCGGTGGCGGGCAGCTTGGCGATGAGCTCCTCCAGCACCGGCCCGATCCCGTTGCCGCCCATCGCGACTCGTTCGGTGGACAGCGTGGAGCGGGCGATCTTCCACCCGTTGTTCAGCGCACCGACCAGGCAGTCGTCCGGCACGAAGACGTCGTCGAGGAACACCTCGCTGAATCGCGCCTCGCCGGTGATCTGCACCAGCGGCCGGACCTCGAGCCCCTTGCTGCGCATGTCGACGAGGAAGTAGGAGATGCCGCGATGCTTGGGCGCGTCGGCGTCGGTGCGCGCCAGGCAGATGCCCCAGTTCGCCTTGTCGCCCAACGAAGTCCAGACCTTCTGGCCGTTCAGCACCCAGCCGCCGTCGACCCGCTTGGCGGTGGTGCGCAGGGCGGCGAGGTCGGAGCCCGCGCCAGGCTCGCTGAACAGCTGGCACCACACCACCTCGCCGCGCAGCGTCGGCCAGGCGAAGCGATCGATCTGCTCCTGGGTGCCGTGCTGCAACAGCGTCGGGATGGCCCAGCCGCCGATGGCGAGGTCGGGCGCGGTGAGGCCGGCGCGGCGCAACTCCTCGGAGATCACGAGGCCGGTCATCGGATCGGCGCCGCGACCGTAGGGCGCGGGCCAGTGCGGCATCGCCAGTCCCGCGTCTACCAGGGCGTCGCGCCGCTGGCCGACCGGGAGAGCCGCGATCGCGGCGACCTCGGCGGCCAGGTCGGTGGCGGCCGAGCCGTCCACGCCCTCGGCGGCGAAGACCCGGTCGGCGCCGGTGGTGCGGCGCATGCCCGACCGCGTCAGCTCGGTGACCCTGGCCCGCCAGCGGGCCGAGCCGCCGAGCAACTGGCGCAGCGCCGTGGCCCTGCGCAGGTAGAAGTGGGCGTCGTGTTCCCAGGTGAAGCCGATGCCGCCGAGCACCTGGATGCAGTCCTTGGCGGTCTCCACCGCGGCGTCCAGCGCGATGGCCGCGGCGATGGCGGCCGCGATCGGCAGTTCGGCGCCGCCCTCGTCGACGGCCGCGGCGGCGTCCAGCGCGACCGAGCGGATCAGCTCGGTGCGGCACAGCATCCACGCGCAGATGTGCTTGACCGCCTGGAAGGAACCGATCTTGCGGCCGAACTGCTCACGCACCTTGGCGTATTCGACCGCGGTGTCGAGGCACCAGCCCGCCAGACCGGCGAGCTCCGCGGCGACGAGCGCCACGAGCAGATCTTCGACCCGGTGCGCCGAGGCGAACATCCGCTCGGCGGGCACCGCGACCTCGGCGCAGTGCACCCTGGCCAGCGGGGTGCTCGGATCGGCGGAGGCCAGTACCTCGATCCGCAGCCCCGCGGCGTCCGGCGGCACCAAGCACCAGCGCGGACCGTCGGGACTGTCGACGGGAAGCAGCACAGCGGTTCCCGTGGCGGCCCCGAGCACGAATTCCCAGACACCGGTGAGCAACACCTCATCGGCGCCTGCGGGTACGCTGACACCCGTCACGGACGAAATGTCCGGACCGACAACGACGTCGAGCGCGATACCGCACGGCAGGTCCTCGGCGAGGGCGCCCGCGGTGACCAGGTTGGCCAGGGCGGTGCTGAGCACCGGCCCGCCCACCAGATCGTGCGCCGCCTGCTCCAGCAGCACGGCGAGATCGGCGACCGACCCACCGGCGCCACCCGCGTCCTCGGCGACCGCGACCCGGAAGATCCCGAGTTCGGCCAGCGCGGGCCAGTACGCGCGCCAGAACCCGACCGGCTCGGCTCGCATCGTTGCAATCGGACGGACCGATCCGGCCCAGCCCCGCATCGACTCCTGAACGGCTTTATGCTCGTCAGTGGTGGCGATGGTCACACTCCAACCCGCCTTTCCGGCGTGACTCCCACACCTAGAACATGTTCTAATATCCTTGCCGTGCGGAAGTCAAGAGACGGCCATCCGTATCGGTCAGCACCGCGCGCCAGGCCGACGTACGACGTTCGAGGAAAGGACCCTTTTCGATGGCCAGCCCCTCCCGCTCGCAGCCCGCCGACGCGAGCGCCGCCCGCCCAGCGACCGTCACGACGCTCAGCGAGGACGATCTGAGCTCGGCCGCGCAGCGCGAGCGACGCAAGCGCATCCTGGACGCGACGCTGGCGCTGGCCTCCAAGGGCGGATACGACGCGGTGCAGATGCGCGCCGTCGCCGAGCGCGCGGATGTGGCCGTCGGCACCCTCTACCGGTACTTCCCGTCCAAGGTGCACCTGCTGGTCTCGGCGCTGGCCAGGGAGTTCGAGCAGATCGAGGGCAAACGCAAGCCGCTTGCCGGAACGACGCCGCAGGAGCGCATGCACCTGCTGCTCACCCAGATCACCCGGATGATGCAGCGCGACCCGCTGCTCACCGAGGCCATGACGCGCGCGTTCATGTTCGCCGACGCCTCGGCCGCGGCCGAAGTGGATCGCGTCGGCAAGGTGATGGATCGGGTTTTCGCCCGCGCCATGAACGACGGAGAACCGACCGAGCGGCAACTGGCCATTGCTCGCGTCATCAGTGACGTGTGGCTTTCCAATCTGGTGGCGTGGCTCACTCGACGGGCTTCGGCGACCGATGTCACAGACCGTCTCGAACTGACCGTGGATCTTCTGCTCGGAGACCAAGCGGCGAAATAGCCGGATGCGATAACTCGCTCCCTCTGAATCGGATCGACGAGTCCGGTCGCCGGGCAGACTGCCCGCGACCGGACTACCGTGGTGTTATGCCGCGCTTGCCTCTGCACGCGGAGCAGACCGCGAACCGTCATGTCCGACAAAGCGACTCATATCCGGCCGATCCGCCGGAAGGAAACGGCTCGGCCGTGACGGCCCTCGTGATCGCCGTGCGACCCGACTCCGCTCGGGTCCGCGGAAAGTTACTTGCTGGTTACCTGTGCGTTAACTGGGCAAATCCCGATAACCGGGTTGCAATCGTGCGCACGCATACCGGCGCACTGCGGTGCGGTGAATTCAACCCAGTATTGTTTTGCCCGCCCCTGAAACAACTCCTCCGATCACTAGGTTGGATGCGTGAGCGCACAGGATCTGCCACAGGAACTTCGACGAGCTTTGTCGACGGTCGCGCGCGAGCCACGGCTCTTGGTCGCGTCGGACTACGACGGGACATTGGCCCCGATCGTGTCCGACCCGACCAAGGCGTATCCGCACCGAGAATCGGTGAGCGCGCTACGCGCTCTCGCCGGACTCACCGGGACGACGGCGGCCGTGATCTCCGGCCGCGCGCTGCGTGATCTCGCGGCACTCTCCCGGCTTCCGGTCGAGGTGCAACTGATCGGTAGCCACGGTTCGGAGTTCGACGTCGGCTTCGTGCACGCGATCGACAACGACGCCAAACAGCTGCTCCAGGAAGTGCAGAACTCCCTGTCGCAGATCGCCGCGGGCAATCCGGGCGTCACCGTCGAGATCAAGCCGGCCAGCATCGCGCTGCACGTGCGCAACGCCAGCCCCGAGATCGGCCGCAGGGCGCTGACCACGGTGCGCCAGGGTCCGGCCTGCTGGGTCGGCGTACAGGTCACCGAGGGCAAGGCCGTCATCGAGCTGGCCGTCGTCCCCACCGACAAGGGCAACGCGCTCGACACCATCCGCCACCAAGAGGGCGCGACCGCCGCGGTGTTCTTCGGCGACGACGTCACCGACGAGAAGGCCTTCCGCGTGCTCTCCGGCCCGGACGTCGGCATCAAGGTCGGCGAGGGCGACAGCATGGCCAAGTACCGGGTGGCCAGCACGGAGGCGGTCGCGTGCGCGCTGGCCTTCCTGCTGGAGGAACGGCGCACCTGGCTGGCAGGCGCGAGCGCGCCGCGCATCGAGCGACTGACCATGCTGTCCAGCCCGCGCTCGTTGGCGCTGCTCACCCCCGATGCCACGGTCACCTGGTTCTGCCACCCGGAGCCGGATTCCGCCGCGGTGTTCGCGCACCTGCTCGGCGGACCGCAGGCGGGCCACTTCACCGTCGCGCCGGAGCGGCCGGGGCTGCCGCTCTCGCAGCGCTACGTGGACGGCACCATGACCGTCGAAACCCGTTGGGCCAGTTTGCAAGTCGTCGACTACTTGCCGCACGACGTGACGCCGAACCGTACCGATCTGACCCGGGTGATCTCGGGCGTGGCCAAGGCGGTCGTCACCTTCGCGCCGCGGCCGGAATTCGGCCAGGTGCCGGTGTCGCTCGAACCCGATCCGGCGGGCCTGCGGGTGCGCGGTACCAACGACCCGATGGTGCTGCGCTCCCCCGGTGTCCGGTGGGAGATCGAGAGCGACGGAACGCACGATGTCGCACGCGCCGTGGTCGACCCGGCGAACGGCCCGATCGTGCTGGAACTGCGCTGCGGCACACATGATCTCGCGCCCGCGATGACCGGCGAGCCGGAACGCCGCAGGGAGGCGCAGCGGTATTGGTCGGAGTGGTCGAGCGCGCTGGAGCTGCCGCCGCTGAAGCCGGATCTGATGAAGCGCTCCGCACTCACCCTGCGCGGGCTGGTGCACGCGCCGTCCGGCTCGATCCTCGCCGCGGCCACCACCTCGCTACCCGAGGACATCGGCGGCATCCGCAACTGGGACTACCGCTACTGCTGGCTGCGCGACGCCGCGCTCACCGCGCAGGCGCTGGTCAACCTCGGCTCGCTCGCCGAGGCCGAGCAGTTCCTCGGCTGGGTGCACCGCGTGCTGGAGACGCTGCCCGGACCCGAGCGGCTGCACCCGCTGTACACCATCTACGGCGAGACGCTGCCGCCCGAGGCCGTCATCGACCAGCTCCCCGGGTACGCCGGGTCGCGCCCGGTGCGCGTCGGCAACGCCGCGAACATGCAGGTGCAGCTGGACGTCTTCGGACCGATCGTCGACCTGATCGCGACGCTGGCGCACGCACGCGAGCGCAAGGGCGTCACCGATCCGGCCAAGGCGCTGCCGGACGCCGACTGGGAACTGGTGCACGCCATGGTCTCGGCGGTGCAGCGTCGCTGGACCGAGCCCGACCACGGCATCTGGGAGATCCGCGGCAACCCGCGCCACCACGTGTACTCGAAGGTGATGGGCTGGCTGACGGCCGACCGGGCGCTGACGCTGGCGCAGAAGTTCGACCGGCAGGTCGAGCCGGAGTGGATCGAGCTGCGCGACACCATCGCCGAGGAGGTCAAGACCAAGGGCTGGAACGACGAGGTCCAGTCGTTCACCGCGGCCTACGACGGCACCGACCTGGACGCGGCCACCCTGCACATCGGCCTGAGCGGGCTGATCGATCCCTCCGACCCACGCTTCGCCGCGACGGTCGTGGCCACCGAGGCCGAG
This sequence comes from Nocardia sp. bgisy118, assembly GCF_057708605.1. Lineage (NCBI taxonomy): Bacteria > Bacillati > Actinomycetota > Actinomycetes > Mycobacteriales > Nocardiaceae > Nocardia > Nocardia sp. bgisy118. The sequence continues at coordinate 98,854 of NZ_JBYISM010000008.1, forward strand.
CTGCGCAGCGGGTCGACCGTGTACCGCTACCACCACGACGACGGCCTGCCGGGCGGAGAAGGTGGATTCCACCTGTGCGCGGCCTGGCTGGTCGAGGCGTACCTGCTGATCGGCAAGCGTTCGGACGCCGAGGCGCTGTTCGCCCAGCTGGTCGACGTGGCGGGACCGACCGGGCTGCTCAGCGAGGAGTACGACCCGGTGGCCGAGCGGTCGCTGGGCAACCACCCGCAGGCCTACAGCCACCTCGGTCTGCTGCGCTGCGCGCAGCTGCTGGCACAGCCCGTGGAGGTGCTCGTCTAGAGGTCACGGACCGGCCGTCGAGGCCCGCGGACCATCCGGTTCGCGGGCCTCGGCGTTTGCCGGGGCGGCTTTCGGCAGCGATGTGGCGGTGGCCGGGTTGCACGGGGCTGATAAAGTCAAACGGTAACGATTTCCATTATGTTCTGGAGCACTCATCCTGCTCTGTTCGTATCGCCAGGAGTGCTTCCGCGTGAGTAGCCGAATTGCCTCGAAGTTCGCCGGCATCGCCGTGGGGGTGGCGACCGCCCTCGCGCTGACCGCCTGCGGCAGCTCCGATGACTCGGGCAAACCGCAGGTCGTCGCCTCGACCGATGTGTGGGGCGATATCGCCGCCACCGTCGCCGGTCCCGACGCGACCGTCACCTCGATCATCACCGACCCCGCCGCCGACCCGCACTCGCACGAGACCTCGGCGGTCGAGTCGGCGAAGATCAGCGACGCCGACCTGATCGTCTACAACGGCGGCGGCTACGACGAATTCATCGAGAAGGCCATCTCGGGCAAGGGCAAGCGGGCCGTCGACGCCTTCGAGTCCCGCGCCGACAAGAGCGACGAGAACGAGCACGTCTGGTACGACGTGGCCACCGTCGGCACGGTCGCCGACATGATCGCGGGCGCGCTCGGCGAGATCGACTCCGCGCACGCCGCCGACTACACCGCCCGTGCCGCCGCCTTCAAGTCGCAGCTGGGCGGGATCACCGCGGCCACCGGCGCGCTCGCCGCCCAGCACCCGAAGACGCCGGTGTTGCAGACCGAACCGCTCGCCTACTACCTGCTGCGCGCCGCCGGCGCGGAGGACCGCACCCCGCACGAGTTCCAGGAGGCGATCGAGCAGGAGACCGATCCCGCGCCCGCGGCCGTCGCGGAAACCCGGGATCTGCTCACCGGCAAGCAGGTTCGCGCGCTCGTCTACAACGTGCAGACCCAGGACAAGATCACCCGCGACCTGCGCGAGCTGGCCGTGACGAACGGCGTCGCCGTCGTCGAGGTGACCGAAACCCTCCCCGAGGGAATGGATTACATTCAGTGGCAGACCAAGAACACCGAAGCGCTGGCCGAAGCGCTGGGCTGATCGACGAGCAGCTGATCGAGATGTCCACGAGCAAGGGAGCCGCGCTGACCGAGCACACCGCACCGGTGCGTCCGCGGCTCGTCGACACCGACGGGACGGCGGCCGTCCGCCTCGACGACGCCCGGCTGTCGTTCGGCGACCGCACCCTCTGGCAAGGGCTCGATCTCGAGGTGGCTCCCGGCGAGTTCATCGCCGTGCTCGGCCCCAACGGCTCCGGCAAGACCTCGCTGCTCAAGGTGCTCCTCGGCCAGCTCGCCCTCGGCTCCGGCCGGGCGTTCGTCGCCGGATCGCCTGCGCGCGCGGGCAATCCCGATATCGGCTATGTGCCGCAACAGAAGACGATCGACGCGGGCGTGCAGCTGCGCGGCGTCGACCTGGTCGGCCTCGGCGTCGACGGGCACCGCTGGGGCCTCGGCCTGCGCGGGCGGGCCGAACGCAAACGCAAGGTGGACGCCGCCATCGCGGCCGTCGGCGCGGAGAAGTTCGCGAACGCGCCACTGGAATCCATGTCGGGCGGCGAGCAGCAGCGCCTGCGCGTGGCGCAAGCACTGGTCGGCGACCCGAAGGTGCTGCTCTGTGACGAACCGCTGCTCAGCCTCGACCTGGCCAACCAGCGACTGGTCGCCGAGCTCATCGACCGGCGCAGGCGCAGCCACGACACCGCGGTGCTCTTCGTGACCCACGAGATCAATCCGATTCTGCCGCTGGTGGACCGGGTGCTGTACCTGGTGGACGGCCAGTTCCGGATCGGCGCGCCCGACGAGGTGATGACCTCCGAGGTGCTCTCCGAGCTGTACCAGACCGAGGTCGACGTGCTGCGGGTGCGCGGGCGGCTGGTGGTGGTCGGCACCGGTGACACCATGGACGCCCTCGGCGCGGCAGGCGCGCAGCACTGCCACGCCGAACCCGATACGAGAGGGGTTCGGGCATGAGCGAACGCAGTGAGCGAATCATGTGCCAGCGCGCCTCGCGCATGCTGGAGCCGAGCGTCAGCGAGGTTCGGGCATGACCGGCAAACTCGCCGATGTCTTCTCGAAGATGTTCGACCTGTCCACCACGGTCGATCTGCTCTCCTACGACTTCGTCCAGCAGGCGGTGCTGGCGGCGGCCCTGCTCGGGCTGCTCGCCGGGGCGATCGGTCCGCTGATCATCAGCAGGCAGATGTCGTTCGCGGTGCACGGCACCAGCGAGCTGTCGCTCACCGGCGCGGCCGCGGCGCTGCTCGCCGGGATCGGAGTCGGGCTCGGGGCGATCATCGGGTCGGTGGTGGCCGCCGTGCTGTTCGGCGTGCTCGGGACCCGTGCGCGGGAACGCGATTCGGTGATCGCGGTGGTGCTCTCGTTCGGGCTCGGGCTCTCCGTGCTGTTCCTCTGGCTCGGGCCGGAGCGCGCCGGATCCAAGTTCTCGCTGCTGACCGGTCAGGTGGTCAGCGTCGGATACAGCGGTCTCGCGCTGCTCATCACCTGCACGGTGCTGGTGCTCGGCGTGCTCGCGGTGATCTACCGGCCGCTGCTGTTCGCCAGCTCGGATCCGGAAGTCGCGGTGGCGCGCGGTGTGCCGGTGCGTGCCCTCGCGGTGATCTTCGCCGTGCTGCTCGGCATCACCGCGGCCTTCGGCGTCCAGATCGTCGGCGCGCTGCTCGTGCTCGCGCTGCTCATCACCCCCGCAGCGGCCGCCGCCCAGCTCACCGCCAACCCGGCCCGCGCGACGATCCTGGCGATCGTCTTCGCCGAACTCGCCGCGGTCGGCGGCATCCTGCTGTCCCTGGCCCCCGGCGTTCCGGTGTCGACCTTCGTCACGGCGATCTCGTTCTCGATCTACGTGGTCTGCCGGGTGATCGGCAACCGCCGCCGCCAGCTGGCGCGATTTCGCTGAATCGGTGCCGATCGGTCGGGTAGGCCGCCGATCGTGCACAGCACGTCGTATACGGCTTGATGCGACACCGCATCTGGTTCGACGGCCCCAGTCGGCGATCGGATTTGAGCCGATTTGTCACCGACCGGGGTCGCTGGCACGCTGTGAGGTGCCGACGGCATCCGAGCGGCGTGGGGGATGGCGATGACCACGGAGATGAACGCAGAAGCGCGCGCGGAGCGGGCCGAACTGGCAGACCTGTTGGCGAGCCTCTCCGACAACCAGTGGCAGGCGCCAAGCCTCTGTTCGCAGTGGCGGGTGCGCGACGTGGCGGCGCACGTGATCGGCTACGGCGAGCTGACGCCGATGAGGTTTGCCTGCCGCCGCGCCCGCGGCTGGTCGCTGGCTCGGATCAATGCGGCCGATGTCGCGAGATACCTCGACGCGAGCCCAGAGCAGTTGGTCGAGTTGATCCGCGCTCGGCAGCAACCAGTCGGCCTGACCGCCTGGTTCGGCGGGCGGGTCGCTCTTGCCGAGGCGATGATTCATCACCAGGACATTCGGCGGCCCTTGGGACTGGCGCGAACAATCCCGCCGGTTCGACTGCGCGCGGCACTCGACTTCGTCCGCTTCGCACCGCTGATCCGGGGTGCGTGGCTGGTGCGTGGACTGCGACTGGTCGCCACCGACATCGACTGGACCTTCGGCGCCGGGCCGGAGGTACGCGGCACCGGTGAGGCGCTGCTCATGGCGATGGCAGCGCGGCCCTCGGCCCTCGATGATCTGACCGGTCCCGGACATACGCGACTCGTGCGGCGCGTCTGAGTCCCCGGACAGGTCGACCGCCTCGTCGTGCCGCGCTGAGCTGCGGCCCGACATACCGTCAGCGGCGGCGCGCCTCATGGCGATTGCGCTCATCATGTCGTTTGGGCAATGCGGCCGTGGACGTTGCAACGCCGGTAATGGGCGGGGCGTGGGTCACTGGTCGGTGAGGCCTACCGCAGTGCGGAGGCGGGCTAGGGCTTCGGCCCTCAGTAGGGTCGCGCCATGATGGAAGGCGGCTTTGTAGGTTTCCTGACCTAGTCGGTCGGTGAGGGAGTTAGCCAAGGTGGTGAGGCGGGGTTCGCCCGCGTCGAAGTCGCCGCGGAGGGACGCGCTGAGGCCGAGGGCTTCCGCGGCGTCCTCGGGGGCGTTCTCGAGTGTGCGCAGTTCGGCGAGCAGTTCGGCGACGTGGGCGGTGTTGGCGGCGTCGGCCCAGGCGAACAGGCCCGCGGCGGCGCGGGGAAGGAGCGCGCGGGCCGCGGTCGCATCGCCCTCGGCGAGACGGTTGGCCAGGCGGGCGGCGGTGACGAGATCGGCGGCCATGGCGTCCGGGAGGCCGAGCCGGTCGGCGATCGCCGCGAGCTCGTCGATCGTGCGGTCGGCGGCGGGCACGTCGCCCGCGCGACGGTGCCATTCGGCGAGCGCGAAGAGGGTCTCCGCGGCGCTGCGCCGGTGGCCTCGCTCGGTGGCCTGCCGTCGCATCGCCTCGATATCGCGCAGCGCGCCGTCCAGGTCGCCCGCGCGCATGCGTTCGGCGGTGAGCCGGGCGCGGCAGTGGAACAGATCGTCTTGGCCGCCGAGTTCGCTGCTGACCGCGACGCCCTTCTCGAAGACCGCGATGGCGTCGTCGTGTTCGCCGCGCAGCGAGTGATCGCGGCCGACAGCCAGCAGCGCCATACCGAGCCCCCAGCGATCGCCCACCGCCGCGAACCCGCGCAGCGCCGCGGCACGGTCTTCGGTCCCCGCACGCCGATCGCCCTGTTCTGTCCACACGTGATCCCGGGCCCAGTGCGCGCAGGACCGCACCCACGGGTCCGGCGCGGCCAGCGCCCGATCGAGCACGCGTGCGCCGAGGTCGTCGGCGCCCGCCGACGCGGCGAGCAGCGGAACCCAGAGCAACAGGGCCGGGTGGAAGTCGAGCGCGCCCGCCACCTCGCCGTCCTCGATCAACGTCCGCACCGCGACGCTTTCCGTGATCGGCGCGCCCGCGAGCAACTGGATCAGCCGCAGTGCGGCCCGCTCGCGCTCGGGCAGCGCGTCGTCGAGGCGCAGTACGGCGGCGAGGAAGGTCTCGAACTGGGTGCCCATGCCGCGGATGCCCCAGTACCAGAACAACGCGCCGACGAAACGCGATGCGCGCATGCCGTCACCGTTGTGGAGCGTGGATCGCAGTGCGGCTACCAGATTTTCGTGTTCCGCGTCGAGAATCGCCATGGCGCGCAGCTGGTCTCGGGTGCGCAGCGACGGCTCGTGCCGCTCGGCCAGCGCCAGGTAGTGTTCGGCGAAGCGATCGGCGAGGTCGTCACCGGTCTCCTCCAGCCGGTCGGCCGCGTAGGCGCGGATGGTCGCGAGCATGCGATAGCGCGGCTCGGGGTCGCCGGAGACCGTGAGGACGGACTTCTCCACCAGCGCGTCGGCCACATACAGCACGTCCTCGCCGGGCAGGGTCGCGTCGGAGCAGATCTCCTCCAATGCCTCCAGCTTCGCGCCGCCGGGAAACAGCGAGAGTCTGCGCGCCAGTGTCCGTTCCGGCTCGGTGAGCAGGTCCCAGCTCCAAGCCACCAGGGCGAGCAGCGTGCGCTGGCGCGGTTGTGCGGTGCGGCTGCCCGAGGTCAGCAGCCGGAAGCGATCGTCGAGTCTGCGCGCGATCTGCTCGACGCTCATCGAACGCAGCTTGGCCGCCGCGAGCTCGAGCGCCAGCGGCAGGCCATCGAGCTGACGGCAGATGTCCACTACCGGCCCGGCCGTCTCGGCGTCCAAGACGAAATCGGGGCGGGCCGCGATCGCCCTGTCCAGGAACAGCCGCACCGCGGCGGCATCGGCGACACCGGCGAGTTCGACTGCCTCGCCGGGCAATTCGAGCGGACCGAGCTGGTACAGCGCCTCGCCGGCGATGGCGAGCGGCTCACGGCTGGTCGCGAGAATCCGCAGCTGCGGAAGCCTTTCGAGGAGGCCGTCGGCCAGTTCCGCGGCGGACTCGATCAGATGCTCGCAGTTGTCGAGCACCAGCACCGCGGGACCGACGTCGAGCAGTTCGGCGATACGGTCGGGTCCGGTGAGCGGCTGCGTCGGCCGGTTGTCGGACACCCGCAGGTCCCAGGAACCCAGCGCGCCGAGCACGGTGTCGGTCAGCTGTTCCGGGGTACTCACGCCGGCCAGCGGGACGAACCAGACCCGGCCGCGTTCGTGAGCCCGGTGCCGGGTGACCGTTTCGACCGCCACCCGGGTCTTGCCCGCCCCGCCGGGGCCGACCAGCGTGACGAGACGTCCCGCGTCGAGCAACTCGGCGACCCGCGCCAGCTCGCGTTCCCGTCCGACGAAATTGGTGAGCGGCAACGGAATTCGGTTCACCGTCGGCTCCGGTCGCGGCGCGGGGCGATCAAGCTCGCCGCGCAGCAGGGCCAGGTGGACCTCCCGCAGTTCGGCGGACGGATCGACGCCGAGTTCGTCGCCGAGCCGCTCGCGAATCTGTTCGTAGACGGCCAGTGCGTCGGACTGGCGGCCCGCGGCCGAGAGCGCGCGCATGCGCAGCCCGGCCAGTCGCTCGGCGAGCGGGCGTTCGGCGGCGGCCGCTTCCAGGTCGGCGAGGACGTCGGCGTGCCTGCCGAGTCGGATCTCGATGTCGTAATTGTCCTCGGCGACGGTGGATTTCAGCTCTTCCAGCCGCGCGACCGCGAGATCGGCGAACGGGGCGTCGCGCACATCGGCGAGCGCGGGCCCCCGCCAGAGCGCGAGCGCGTCGGCCAGCGTGGCTCCCGCCGCCGCCACCTTGCCCGCCGCCAGGTCGCGGCGGCCGTCGGCGGCGATGGACTCGAAGCGGTGCGCGTCCACATCCTCGGGGCGCACCGACAGCCGGTAGCCGCCGGGACCGAGTTCGAGTGTGCCCGCGCCGCGTAAGGCCTTGCGCAGCCGGGAAACCAATGCCTGCAACGCACCGGCCGCTTCGGCGGGCGGCTGCTCGCCCCACAGCCCGTCGACGAGCGCGTCCACCGAGACCGGCCGTCCCGCCTCCAGCGCCAGCCTGGCCAGCAGCATTCGCAGCCGCACACCACCGAGATCGAGAGGCGACCCGTCGTCGGCGAAGGCGGCGATCGGACCGAGCAGAGCAACACGCACGGCGTCCAGCCTGTCAGAAATGTCCGGGGCTGGATGACACACACCTTCCGAACGCCTCACACAGGCGGTGCCTATGCAAGGCGTGTGCACGGTGTGCGACAACGTCAGCGGTGAGGTGGTCGGGGATTGACCGTGCGCTGCCGGCGCATTGCAACCCGCTACGGCGACGCCGGCCACCACGGTGGCCGACTGTGGTGGTGGAGGGAGCTGGCTTGGTGGGCGGAGGCGGAGGCTGGGGTCCTGGATGCGACGAAACCCGGTCCCGCGCAATGTGGAACCGGGTTTCGGGTCGAGGTGCGTCAGGCGGCGATCAGAGCGACGAGGACCAGGATCGAGCCGCCGAAGACGATCGCGTGGCGGGCGTTCTGCAGCCACGGCATCACCCAGCGCGGGAAGGCGTTCTCAGCGGCCGCGAGGAAGCGGCGGGCGTCGATGCGGGCGAGTTCCGGGTCGCCGGTCTTGGCGAAGGCGTGCTCGATGCTCTTGGCGGCGGTCAGGTTGCTGTAGAGGATGACGATGTTGACGATCACCACGAGCACCTGGCAGATCCAGGTCAGCGTCTGGCCCCACGGGACGGAGGCCAGGTTCAGTCCGGCCAGCGCGACCATGACCAGCGCGATGGACAACGGCGCCCAGGTCTCGTGGCCGCCCGCGTCGAAGCGCATGCCGTGTTCGGCGAGCACGCCGGGCCGGACGCCCTGGCGGTTCAGTTCCGCCTCGGCGGCGGCCTTCGCGGCGGCGCCGTAGCGGTGGCGCACCAGGGGGATGCTCACGAAGGCGGCGGCGATCAGCAGTTGGGCGATGGCGGCGACGGTCAGCATGGTGGTTCTCCTCATCCGGCTCTTCGGTCCTGCGGGGCGGGCCGGTGTGGCCCGCGCTCTCGATGAACCAAAGATGCGCGGCCCGGCTGACAGGCCGCCGACATCGCGCCGACAGGGCTTGTCAGTGCAGGTAGACGGGTCGCGACGCGCTATCGAACCTCTGTGATGGCAGCCGCCTTCAGTCAACGGCGGCGGGTTTCGTATGCTCGGACTCACCCGCCGCCGAACGAATGGTGACCAACGATGATCGACTTTTCGATTCCCGCCGAACTCGCCGCCGAACGCGACCGCGTCCGCCAGTTCGTGATCGACAAAATCGTCCCGTTCGAGCGCGATCCGCGCCTGACCGCGCACGGGCCCACCGACGAACTCCGCCAGGAGCTGGTGGAACTCGCCCGCGCGGAGAAGCTGCTGACGGTGCAGGCCCCCGAGGCGCTCGGCGGGCGCGGCCTGAGCCACGTCGAACAGGCCGTCATCTACGAGGCGGCGGGCTGGTCCACCCTCGGCCCGATCGCGATGAACTGCGCGGCGCCCGACGAGGGCAACATGTTCCTGCTGTCCAAGGTCGCGAATCAGGAGCAGATCGACCGCTACCTGATGCCGGTGATCAACGGACACCAGCGTTCGGTCTTCGCGATGACCGAACCCGAGGGCGCGGGCTCCGACCCGGCGCAGCTGGCCACCGAGGCCGTTTTCGACGGCGAGAACTTCACCGTCAACGGCCGCAAATGGCTGATCACCGGCGCCAACGGCGCCAAGACCTGGATCATCATGGCCCGCCTCGCCGCCAACCCACACCTGCCCGAAGGGCCCACGCTGTTCCTCACCGACGGCGACCAGCCCGGCATCGTCATCGAGCGCACGATGAACACGATGGACCGCAACTACGTCGCGGGGCACGGCGTCGTCCGGTTCGACAACCTGGTGCTGCCCAAGTCGGCGCTGCTCGGCGAAGCCGGGCAGGCGCTGCGCTACGCCCAGCTGCGGCTGGCACCGGCCCGGCTCACGCACTGCATGCGCTGGCTCGGCGCGGCCGAACGGGCACAGAGCATCGCGATCCAGCACGCCAAGACCCGCACCGCGTTCGGCAAGCCGATCGGCGAACACGAGGGTGTGTCGTTCATGTTGGCGGACAACGAGATCGCGCTGCACCAGTGCCGCCTGACCATCTGGCACGCCTGCTGGCTCATGGACCAGGGCGAGAAGGCGCGGCACGAGAGCTCGATCGCGAAGTCCTACGTCTCCGAGGAACTGTTCAAGGTCGCCGACCGCTGCGTGCAGGTGCTCGGCGGCATCGGCATCAGCGACGAGACGGTGGTCGAAATGATCTTCCGCGACATGCGCGCCTTCCGCCTCTATGACGGGCCCACCGAGGTCCACAAGTACGCGATCGGCCGCAAGATCCTGCGCTGACACTCCACTGGTAGCGCGGCACGCCCAAGGACCCAACGCTGTGTCCCCCGCGCTCCCCAACCATCGCGAGGGCGAGCCCGACGAGCCCGTTCACCGACAACTTCCCAGCGGTCGAGACGCCATACGACGAAGTCGGGGATCTCGACCGGCGGCAAGCGCGCTCACCAGCCGGGCCGCCGAACCCGGGGACGAACGCTCCATCCCCGCACTCCCAACCACCCCGAGGGCGAGCCCGACGAGCCCGTTCGCGGCCGTCTCGCTTCCCAGCGGCCGAGATGCGTGCGCCGCAGGCGCGAATCTCGGCTGCTGGGACGCGAGACACAAGGGGCCGCGAACCCGCGCGCGCCAGCGCGCCAACAGCACAGTGCCAGCGCGCCGACAACACACCCGTTACCATCCTGTGGCATGAGTTCGGAATTGCTCGTCGATGTCTCTTCGGGCATCGCCGTCCTCACGCTCAACCGGCCCGCCCAGCAGAATGCCTTCACTCCGGCCATGGCCGCTGAGCTCGGTGCGGCGTTGCAACGCTGCGACAGCGAGGATGCGATCCGAGCGGTCGTGATCACCGGGACGCCGCCCGCGTTCTGCGCGGGCGCGGATCTATCGAATCGGGTGGGCGAGGTCAGCGCCACCATCGAGCCTGCGCCGTGGCGGGTGCGCAAGCCCGTGATCGCCGCGGTCAACGGGCACGCGGTCGGCATCGGGCTGGCACTGGCGCTGCAATGCGATCTGCGGTACATGGCGCGCGACGCGGTATACGGGCTGAACCAGGTGCGCCGCGGTGTGCTCGCCGACGGCTACGCGCACTGGACCCTGCCCAGGCTGGTCGGCATGGCCAATGCCGCCGACATCATGCTGACGGGCCGCACCTTCGACGGTGACGAGGCCAAGGCGATGGGCCTGGCCAACGCGTGCCTCGCGGGCAGCGAGGTGCTGGATACCGCGCTGTCGGTGGCGCACGATCTGGTCAACGGTTCGGCGCCGCTGCCCGTGGCGTTGTCCAAGCGCCTGCTCTGGGAGGGCCTCGGGATGAGCCCCGCCATGGTCGGTCAGCTCGAGTCGGAACTCAACGCCCACGTCGGCAAGAGCGTCGACGGCGGAGAGGCGATGGCCGCGTTCCGCGACCGAAGGCAGCCCAACTGGACCGGGAGCATCAGTTCCGAATGGCCCACCTGGGACAGCAGCGCCGACGCCGAGCGGCCGATCCTCGACTGAGCTGGGGCCGTGACGGACTACATCCGGCAGTCGCTAAGCGTTGCCGCCCAGCGTGATCAGTAGGAACGCGATCGCCATCAGGACCATCAGCACGGTGCCGACGACGCCGAGGATGTAGCCGACCAACACCTGGGCGCGGCCGCCGATCGCGCCGCCGGACTGCTCGATCTGGTCGAGGGCTCGCTTGCCCAACGCCCACGCCACCGGGCCGAGCGCCCCGCAGCACAGGATACTTGCCGCGCCGAGAAACAACACGGCCGTGGCATTCGGATGCTCGACCGGCGAACCGATGGGCTGGTTGGGTATCACCACTCGCCGAATTCTACGGGGCTCCCAGGGATCTCCGCGTATTTTGCGGATCGCGCAAGGCACGGGGCGTTTCGCCGCGGCCTGGAAGTGGGCCATCCGGCGCGGTGGCCCCTCCTCCTCGAATCATTTGTCGCGTACGGGCTTTCGGCCCCGCGCGCGAATCGTCAAGCGCGGCGCTGACGAGCGATCTCGGCGAGCACGACGCCTGCCGCCACCGACGCGTTCAGCGACTCGACTGCTCCCGCCATCGGGATGCTCAGGATGCTGTCGCAGTTCTCCCTGACCAGGCGCGAAAGCCCCTTGCCCTCGGAGCCGACCACGATCACCGTCGGCGCGGTGCCGTCGAACTCGTCGAGCGTGGTGTCGCCGCCCATGTCCAGGCCGACCACCTGGAAGCCCTGGTTGGCCCAATCCTTCAGCGTGCGAGTCAGATTCGTGGCCCGCGCGACCGGGAGCCTGGCCGCGGCGCCCGCACTGGTGCGCCACGCGACGGCGGTGACGCTGGCGCTGCGCCGCTGCGGGATGAGCACGCCCTGGCCGCCGAACGCCGCGACGGAGCGGATCACCGCGCCGAGATTGCGCGGATCGGAGATGTTGTCCAGCGCGACGAGCAATGCGGGCTCGGCCGAGCCGCGCACCCGGTCCACCAGATCGTCCGGGTGGGCGTAGCGGTACGGCGGCACCTGCAGGGCAACACCCTGGTGCATGCCGCTGTTGCTCATCCGGTCCAGATCGGTGCGCGGCACCTCGAGGATGGAGATGCCCGCGTTGGCGGCGGTCTGCACGCTCTCGGTCAGCCGCTCGTCGTTCTCGGTGCCGACCGCGACGAACAGCGCCGTCGCCGGGACGCCCGCGCGCAGACATTCGACCACCGGGTTGCGGCCGAGCACCAACTCGGGACCGTCCTCGGTCTTGCGACCCGCGGGGCGGCCCGCCGCACCCGCGCGACCGGTCGGGCGTCCCTGAGCCGCCGCCTTGGCCTGGGCCTTGGCGCGTTTGGCCGCGGGATGCTTGGTCCGCGCCTCGGCGGGCGGTGTGGCGCCGCGCCCCTCGAGCCCGCGCCTGCGCTTGCCGCCGGAACCGACGACCGCGCCCTTCTTGCTTCCTGTCTTGCGCACCGCGCCGCGGCGCTGCGAATTCCCTGCCATCAGTTCGCCTTTCCGCGCCCGCTGCCCAGTGACCACTGGGGTCCCTCGGCGGTGTCGGTCACCTCGATGCCCGCGGCGACGAGGCGGTCGCGCACGGCGTCGGCGGTGGCCCAATCCTTGTCGGCGCGGGCCTGTTGACGACGGTCGAGCTCGGCGCCGACCAGCACGTCGAGCGCCTCCTGCGCCGCCGAGTTGTCTTCCGGGCTGTACCACTGCGGGTCGAACGGGCACACCCCGAGGATGTTCAGCATGGCCCGCACCTGCCCGGCCAGCTCCCGCGCGGTGTCGACCGCACCCACCTCGAGCGCCTTGTTGCCCTCGTGCACCACGTGATGCACCTCGGCAAGCGCGCGCGGCACGGCCAGGTTGTCGTCCATCGCCTCGGCGAACGCGTCGGTCCACTTGCCGACCGGGATCTCGCCGACCCGCTCGGTGACCCGGTGGATGAACGCCTCGATGCGCTGGTAGGAGGCCGCGGCGTCGTACAGCGCCTTGTCCGAGTACTCCAGCATCGACCCGTAGTGCGCGCTGCCGAGGTAGAACCGAAGTTCAACGGGGCGAACCTTTTTCAGCACGTTCGGCACGGAAAGCACATTGCCGAGCGACTTGGACATCTTCTCGCCGCCCATGGTCACCCAGCCGTTGTGCAGCCAGTACTGCGCGAATCCGTCGCCCGCGGCCTTGGACTGGGCGATCTCGTTCTCGTGGTGCGGGAACACCAGATCCATACCGCCGCAATGGATATCGAATTCCGGACCGAGGTAGAACTCGGCCATGGCCGAGCACTCCAGGTGCCAGCCGGGGCGGCCGGGGCCCCACGGCGAGGGCCAGCTCGGCTCGCCGGGCTTGGCCGCCTTCCACAGCGTGAAATCGCGCGGGTCGCGCTTGCCCGCGCCCGCGCTCTCGCCCTGGTGCACGTCGTCGAGCCGGTGGCCGGACAGCTTGCCGTAGTCCGGGTAGCTCTGCACGTCGAAGTAGACGTTGCCCTCGGAGGCGTAGGAGTGCCCGCGGTCGATGAGCCGCTGCATCAGATCGACCATCTGGGTGATGTGGCCGGTGGCCCGCGGCTCCGCGGACGGCGGCTGCACGCCGAGCATCTGGTAGGCCCGGTCGAAGGCGCGCTCGTAGGTCGCCGCCCACTCCCACCACGGACGGCCCGCCTCGGCGGCCTTGTTCAGAATCTTGTCGTCGATATCGGTGACGTTGCGGATGAAGTACACGTCGTAGTCGTGGGCCAGCAGCCAGCGGCGCAGCACGTCGAACGCGACGCCGCTGCGCACGTGACCGATATGAGGTTCCCCCTGCACGGTGGCGCCACAGAGGTACACCGAAGCACGGCCGGGAACCAGCGGCGCGAAATCGCGCATGGTTCGGCGTTCGGTGTCAAAAAGGCGCAGTGTCACGGCAGCCGATCTTAGCCGGTCGTAGCAGGGCGTTCGTCCCCCGGCTCGACCAAACCCCGCTGTGGTGCTATATGCGGGCTTGTAGCAACGCGGTGGCGATCGAGGCGACACCCTCCCCGCGTCCGGTCAGACCGAGCCCGTCGGTGGTGGTTCCCGACACCGAGACCGGGGCGCCGAGCAGTTCGCCCAGCACCCGCTGCGCCTCGGCGCGACGCGGCCCGATCTTCGGTTTATTGCCGATGACCTGCACCGCAGCGTTGACGATGTCGAATCCTGCCTCGTCGAGCAGCCTGCGTACCTCGGTCAGCATCGTCGCGCCGGAGACGCCCTCCCACTCGGGGCGGCCCGTACCGAACACCGCGCCCACATCACCCAGCCCGGCCGCGGAGAGCAATGCGTCACAGAGCGCGTGCGCGGCGACGTCGCCGTCGGAGTGGCCCGCGCAGCCGTCGGCGCCGTCGAACAGCAGACCCGCCATCCAGCACGGACGACCGGGTTCGAGGGGGTGCACGTCGCTGCCGATACCAACTCGCATGGTCACGACGTTCTCATACGCTGCGCGCCGCGTTGCACACCGTCTCGGCGAGCATGAGGTCCAGCGGGGTGGTGATCTTGAAGGCCATCGGGTCGCCGGGAATGGTGCGCACCTCGGCACCGAGCCGCTCGACGAGTCCGGCGTCGTCGGTCGCGAGCACGTTCGTCTCGTAGGCGGCGTGCAGGAGCTCGGCGGCGAAGCCCTGCGGGGTCTGGATCGCCCGCAGCGCGGCGCGATCGGGGGTGCCGGTCACCACGCCGTCCGGGTCGACGGACTTGACGGTGTCGACGACTGGAAGGCCGGGCACCACCGCTCGATGACCCGCCCGCAACTCGGCCGCGACCCGGGCGATCAACTCGGGCGGGGTGAGCGCGCGGGCGGCGTCGTGCACCAGGAAATATCCCGCGTCCGGCGCGGCGGCGAGACCGGCGCGCACCGAATCGGTGCGCTCGGCGCCGCCGACGACCACGCGCACCGCGTCCGAGGGCGGCAGCAGGGCGACTGCGCTCTCGGCCAGTTCGGCGGGGACGATCACGATGATCCGGTCTACCGCCCCGGAGGCCAGCAGGCCGTCCACGGCCAGCCGGACCATGGGTGTACCGCCGACTGCGACGAACGCCTTGGGCATGTTCTCGCCCAAACGAACGCCGCGGCCGGCGGCAGGAACCAAGGCAACGACAGGACTGTCGCTGTCAGAGTTGTTCACGGTCAGGAAGCCGCTGCGAGAACCTCGTCGAGCAGCGTCTCGGCCTTGCCGTCATCGGTACCCTCGGCAAGCGCGAGTTCACCGACCAAGATTTGGCGGGCCTTCGCCAGCATGCGCTTCTCGCCGGCGGACAGCCCACGATCCTGCTCCCGACGCCACAGGTCGCGGACGACCTCGGCCACCTTGTTCACATCGCCGGAGGCGAGCTTCTCCAGGTTGGCCTTGTAGCGGCGAGACCAGTTGGTCGGCTCCTCGGTGTGCGGCGCGCGCAGCACCTGAAAGACCCGGTCGAGACCCTCCTGGCCCACGACATCGCGCACGCCGACATATTCGGCGTTTTCCGCGGGTACGCGAACAGTCAGATCGCCTTGGGCGACCTTCAGGACCAGATACTCTTTTTGCACACCCTTGATGGTGCGAGTCTCGATTGCTTCGATCAGCGCCGCTCCGTGGTGGGGGTAAACGACGGTGTCTCCGACCTTAAAAATCATGTGTCCCGTGCCCCTTTCGATGTTCACAGTTTAACATGCGACTCGATAACGGCGCGATCAACTGTGCAGGTCAGGGCCACAACGAGCGGACCGAGGGGGTTGACAGAACCCGGTCGTTGTGCATTACGTTGTGCCAGAACGAGTTATCCACCGGCGCCACCTTGCCCGTGTCCCGCCAGGCGCCTCCGCACTCGGCCCGCAACCGCACCGCCGGGCCACCGAACCGTTATGCAACGGATGCCGACCGTCGGCGGTGTCGCCGGGCCGAGATCCCGGCCCGACCGATGGGTCCCCTGGGTCGACTACTACGCTGCCTAGTTACTACTCTCCGTAGCGGAGTGATCCCGGTCGACATGGAGGACAACCCGTGACTGCCCTGAAAGCTGTGACCGCCTCGTCGGTGGCGCGGAAGCCCCGTCTCATGGTGACTGTCGCCGCACTCGCCGCGGGCGCGGCGCTCGCCCTTTCCGGCTGCGGCGCGGGTCAGGTCTCCCAGACCGCGAACCAGGCCCCGGCGGTCAACGGCAACAACGCCGAGGTCGAGGACATCTCGCTGCGGAACGTGCACATCGTGTACCCGTCCGAGGGCTACACCAACGTCAAGGGCGGCAAGGCGCTCATCGCGCTGTCCATCGTGAACAACAGCGAGACCGTCACCGACGAGCTCACCAGCGTCACCACCGACCTCGGCCCGGTGAAGATCACCCCGCCGTCGGGTCAGTCCGCGGTGAAGCTGGAGCCGCAGCAGACCGTCGTCGCGGCGTCCGCCCAGCACAGCGACAAGAGCGCGACCGACTCGCACGGCACCGACACCCACGGCACCGACACCCACGGTTCGGACAGCCACGGCGCGCAGCCGACCGGACAGAAGACCGCCGATCCCGAGGCCAAGCCCGCCACCATCGAGATCACCGGTCTGACCAAGGACATCACCCCCGGCCTGACCTACACCGTCTCGTTCAACTTCAAGGAGAACGGCACCGTCCAGGTCCAGGTGCCGGTCGACGCGGGCACCGAGGCCGAGCGCCACGAGTCCGACAAGTCGGGCCCGGCCGAAGGCGGCGCCCACGGCGGCGGCCACTGAGCCGTCCGTCCGACGCGGACCGAGAACGAAGGCTGTCGCACCCGGTGCGGCAGCCTTTTCCATACCCGCCACGTCCGGCGGGGATCTGTCGGGCCCGGTACGTAAGGTGCGCCTGTGGCAAAGATAAAGCCGATCTTCCGGTGCTCCGCCTGCTCGCACGAGGTGGCGAAGTGGGTGGGCAAGTGCCCGGACTGCGGGGCGTGGGGCACGGTGGACGAGGTGGCCGTCTCGGCCGCGTCGGCCGCTGCGCCGGGGAGGCGCGCCATGCTGCCGAGCACCGCGGCGGCCCCGATCTCCACAATCGATTCGAAGGTCACCAAGGCGAGGCCGACCGGTGTCGGCGAGCTGGACCGGGTGCTCGGCGGCGGGGTGGTCGCGGGCTCGGTGGTGCTGCTTTCCGGCGAACCCGGTGTCGGCAAGTCGACGCTGCTGCTCGAGGTCGCGCACCGGTGGGCGAAGCAGCGCGACGAGAAGTCGCTGTACGTGACGGCCGAGGAGTCCGCAGGGCAGGTCCGGCTGCGCGCGGACCGCACCAGCGCGGTGCACGAACGGGTGTACCTGGCCGCTGAGTCGGATCTGTCGATCGTGCTCGGACACGTCGAGCAGGTGCGGCCGACGCTGCTGGTGGTCGACTCCGTGCAGACCATGCTCGCGCCGGACGTGGACGGGGTCATCGGCGGCGTCACCCAGGTGCGCGCGGTGACGGCGGCGCTCACCTCGCTGGCCAAGGCGAGCGGAATCGCCGTGCTGCTGGTGGGGCACGTGACCAAGGACGGCAACGTGGCGGGCCCGCGCACCCTCGAACACCTGGTGGACGTGGTCTTGCAGTTCGAGGGCGACAGGAACTCCACGCTGCGCATGGTGCGCGGCATCAAGAACCGCTTCGGCAGCGCCGACGAGGTGGGCTGCTTCGAGTTGCACGAGGACGGCATCGCGGGCGTCGACGACCCGTCGGGGCTGTTCCTGCACCACCGCACCGATTCGGTGCCCGGCACCGCGGTCACCGTCGCGATGGATGGCAAACGGCCGCTGGTCGGCGAGGTACAGGGCTTGACGGTGAAGACCGAGATTCCGGCGCCGCGCCGCGCGGTCAGCGGGCTCGACTACAACCGAGTCGCCATGGTGCTCGCGGTGTTGCAGAGCCGCGGCCGGGTCTTCCTCGGCAAGCACGACGTCTACGCGGCGACAGTCGGCGGGATGCGGCTCGTCGAACCCGCCGCCGACCTGGCCATCGCGCTGGCCATCGCCAGCGCCGAATCCGACACCGCGCTGCCGCCGGGCTGGGTGATACTCGGCGAGGTCGGCCTCGCGGGAGAGGTACGCAAAGTGACCGGCCTGGCACGTAGGCTTGCCGAGGCTCAGCGACTCGGGTTCACCACCGCGCTGGTGCCGCCGGGGCTGGATCGAGTGAAGGGCGGGGGCATGAAGATTCACGAGGTGACCGACGTCGGCTCGGCGTTGCGGATCAGCGGTCTGCGGGCGCGGCGGGCGGCACGGACCGAGGCGGCCGAGTGATTCCGGGGCGGTGGGCCGCGTATCTGCTCGGCAAGCCGGCCCCCGTCGCGCCCCGTCCTCAGGTCCCGGTCACCAGGAACCGGCTCGCCGAGATCGTCACCAGGCTCGCGTCGGGCACGCCGCTGCGGGACGGACTGGAACGCATTCAGCGCGGCCGCACCGGCGGCCTGATCGTGCTCGGCCACGACGACGACGTCGAGCGCCTCTGCGACGGCGGCTTCGAGCTGGACGTCGAATTCGCGCCGACCAGGTTGCGCGAGCTGTCGAAGATGGACGGCGCGGTGGTGCTCTCCACCGACGGCGCCCGCATCCTGCGCGCCAACGTGCACCTGGTGCCCGATCCGAACCTGCCGAGCGCGGAATCCGGCACCCGGCATCGAGCCGCGGAACGGACGGCCGCCCAGACCGGCTACCCGGTGATCGCGGTGAGCAAGTCGATGCGCACGGTGACGCTGTACGTCGACGACGTGCGCCATCTGGTCGAGCCCTCGGCCACCATCCTGGGCAGGGCGAACCAGGCGCTCGGCACGCTGGAGCGCTACAAGGCCCGCCTGGATCAGGTGTGCGAGCAACTCTCCGAGAGCGAGATCGAGAACGTCGTCACCCTGCGCGACGCGTTGTCCGCGGCCCAGCGCCTGGAACTGGTGCGCCGCCTGGCCAAGGAGATCGAGCAGAGCGTGCTGGAACTCGGGGCGGACGGTCGCCAGCTCGCGCTGCAATTGGAGGATCTGGTCGGCGACAGCGCGTGGCTGCGCGAGTTGCTCATCCGCGATTACCTGGCGGACGAGCCCGCCCCGGCCACGGTGGATCGCGCGCTGGCGGGCCTCGACCTGCTCACCGACGCCGAACTGCTCGACCTCACCAATCTGGCCGCGCCGTTCGGCCATCCGAACACCATCGAGGCGCTCGACCTGCCGATGCGTCCGCGCGGCTACCGGGTGCTCACCCGGATCCCCCGGCTGCGCTTCACCCACATCGAATCGCTGGTCGACTCGTTCGGCTCGTTGCAGGGGCTGCTCGTGGCCACCGCGAGCGATCTACAGTCCGTCGACGGGATCGGGGTGCCGAGGGCGCGGCAGATTCGCGAGGGACTGACCCGCCTCGCCGAAGCGGGCGTGGACAATTCGTTCGACCGGAACCGGTGAAGCCGCTCAGGCGATGTTGAACGGCTCGGCCGCGCTGCGCACCGAACCTAATTGCGCGACAACCGAATACGCCCCTGGCGGGACCGGAACACGCTCGCCCGCGCAATTCGGTTGCGAGGTGGAGCCGGACCAGGTGACCTGGAACGCGGCCTGTTCACCGCGATTCATGTTGCGCACGTCGGGCTGACCGTCCGGGTAGCAGTCCGTGCTCGACCACAGCCTGCGGCTGCCGTCGAGGGTGTACACCGAGATCTGCTGCAGCCCGGAGCCGACATCGCGCGAGCAGGTCACCGAGGAGATGTTGGTGATCACGATGCCGAACACCGGCTGCTCACCCGCCTTATAGGTGGGCTGCTCGACGGTCACCTTCACCGCGAGCGATTGATCGGGGCACTGCCCCGCCGCCGCCGGAACCGCGCTCGGCACCGGACTTCCCGAAGACTTCGGCGCGTCGGCCGGGGACTTGGCCGCATCGCCCGACTTCTTCACCGACGAGGTCGAACTCGACGCGACCGGTTTGGCGTCACCGGGCGAGCCGCCACCGCGGACGGCCATCACCGCCAGCCAAATCACCAGCGCGAGCGCCACGACCAGGATCCCGATGGCGAAAACGCGACGACGCCAGTAGATCTCCGGAGGCAGCGGTCCAGTCGGTTCCAGCACGATTCAAACTTACGGGCAGCACCGGGCGCGGTGTCTCAGGACCACGGCGTGTCGGATGGGACGACGCCACGGTGCCGGGTGTATGACACCCGGCACGCTGGGGAAACTCCGCACGGAACCGGTTCAGACGACCTCGCCGATGTTGCCGACGACACGCTGCAACTGGACCTGACCTTCGGCCAGTTTGTAAGTCACACAGGCGATGGCCAGCTCGCCGGTCGCGACCCGCTGGGAAATGATCATCGACCGCTGCATCAGCAGCCTGCTGGTCTCCACGACGTGCCTGGCCTCCATCTCGTCCACGCTGGAGAGGCCCTCGCGGCGGCCGATCAGGATGGAGGGCGACACCTTCTCGACGACGCTGCGGATGAATCCGCCTGGCACCTCGCCCCCGTCGAGCGCGTCGATGGTCGCTTTCACCGCGCCGCAGCTGTCGTGTCCGAGGACCACGATCAGCGGCACGTTCAGGACCTGCACGCCGTACTCGATCGAGCCGAGCACCGAACTGTCCACCACGTGGCCCGCGGTGCGCACGACGAACATGTCGCCGAGCCCTTGGTCGAAGATCAACTCCGCCGCCACGCGCGAGTCGCCGCAACCGAACACGATGGCGGAAGGATGCTGACCGCCGACGAGCTTCGCCCGGTCGGCAGCCCCCTGACTAGGATGCAACAGCGTGCCGTTGACGAAACGCTCGTTGCCCTCGCGGAGGGACTTCCAGGCGCTGATCGGGTTTGAATCAGACATACCGACCATTGTGCACAACGCGTTCGCTACCAGCGAGTCGGTTTCGTTACGGGTCGGCAAATATGGACTGTCCGCCGAGCGGCGGAGACGGTGAGGGCAATGTGTAGCGGCACTGGTCGGGCCACCCCGGCCCGGCAACAACCCGGCGATCGCGGCATCGACCCCGACGCGCTGTTGGACTGGTACACCGAGACCGCCCGCGACCTGCCGTGGCGACGCCCCGGCGTCACCGCGTGGCAGATCTTGATGAGCGAGATCATGCTGCAGCAGACGCCGGTGGTGCGGGTCGAGCCGATCTGGCTGGAGTGGGTGGCGCGCTGGCCGGTGCCGTCGGCGATGGCCGCGTCCTCCCAGGCCGAGGTGCTGCGCGCATGGGGCAAGCTCGGCTATCCGCGGCGGGCGCTGCGGCTGCACGAGTGCGCGCGGGTGCTCGCGGCCGAACACGGCGACGAGGTCCCCGCCGACGTGGACGTGCTGCTCGGGCTGCCGGGCATCGGCGCGTACACCGCGCGGGCGGTCGCCTGCTTCGCCTACGGCCAGCGCGTGCCGGTGGTGGACACCAACGTGCGCCGGGTGGTCGCGCGCGCCGTGCACGGCCGCGCCGAGGCGGGCAACCCCGCGGCACGCGACCTGGCCGAGACCGAGGCACTGCTGCCCGCGAAAATCGACCGCGCCGCACGGTTTTCCGCGGCGCTGATGGAGCTCGGCGCGACGGTGTGCACCGCGCGCACGCCCGACTGCGCGCGATGCCCGTTGCCCGTCTGCGCGTGGGTGACCGCAGGCCGTCCGGTGTCGGAGGTGGTGCGCCGCACCCAGAAGTACGAGGGCACCGACCGCCAGGCGCGCGGCCGCCTGCTCGATGTGCTGCGCGCCGCGAGCGGCCCGGTGGAACGGATGCGCCTCGACCTGGCCTGGACCCGGGATCCCGGCCAACGCGACCGGGCGCTGGATTCGCTGCTGATCGATGGGTTGATCGAGCAGACGGCCGACGGGCTGTTCGCACTCGCCGGTGAGGGAGATAGTTAGCGGCGCCGCAGGTCGCGGCGCGGATCAGGCCAGAACCCGGCCGAGAAAGCGCTCCACCTCGGCGCGGTAGCGCTCCGGCTGATCGTCGTGGACCAGATGCCCGGCGTCCGGGATCAGCACGTACTCCGCGTTCGGATTGGTCGCGGCCATCTCTCGCATCTGCCCGGCCGGGGTGATGGTGTGCTCGCCCTCGATGAGCAGCACCGGGACGCGCACCGCCCGCCACTGCTCCCAGAAATGGCGGGTGCCCCACTCTTCGGAGATGTCACGGAAGGTCGCGACCGAGCCGTGCAGCCGGTACCCGTCCGGCCCGTGCTCGAAGGAGTTCAGGAAGTAGCGCCCGGCGACCGGCCCGAAGTACTCGAGCACCGACTCGGCGTCCGGGAACGGCTGCGGCCACGCCTCGATCATGGCGGCCCAGTCGGCGGCGGTGCGGCCAGTGAAATCGGGGGCGATGTCCTCGACCACCAGCGCGCGCACCCGCTCCGGATACTGCGCGGCGAAGACCCAGCCGTGCAGCGCCCCCATCGAATGACCGATGACCACTATCGGCTCGGTGATCTCCTCGGTGGCTTCGGCGAGATCGGCGACGAACGCCTCGGTGGTCAGTTCCTGCGGCGCCGGCCGACCATGGCCCGCCGCGTCGAAGGTGTAGACGTGCCCGTGGCGGCGCAGCCAGTCCAGCTGATCGCCCCAGGTGCGTGCGCTGCCCATCAATCCGTGCAGCAGCAGGATCGGGACGCCTGCTCCGCCTTCGTCGTACCACATCGGCTCGATTGTGCCCCCGGGCTCGTCCCGGCGCGCGCCCGCCCGCGCACGGGCGACGTATTGTCGAGGTCATGGCTGTTGTGAAGATCAACGCGATCGAGGTCCCCGAAGGCGCAGGACCCGAGCTGGAGAAGCGCTTCGCGCACCGCGCGCATGCGGTGGAGAACTCGCCCGGCTTCCTCGGCTTCCAGTTGCTGCGCCCGATCGCGGGCGAGAACCGCTACTTCGTCGTGACCCAGTGGGATTCCGAGGAATCCTTCGCCGCGTGGCGGGACGGTCCCGCGCGCGCCGCACACGCGGGCAGCGGCGACAAGAAGCCGGTCGCCACCGGCGCTTCGCTGCTCGAATTCGAGGTCGTCCTCGACGTCGCGGCCAAGCCCGCGTCCTGAACCGAACGGGTAACGACTCGCCCACACCGTGGTCAACAGGTTTCGATCGTGTTGACGACGGGCGCACGATGGTGTCACAGTTCGAGGTGACCAAGCGAGGGTGATGCGGTAATTCCGGTGTGATTCCGGAGCGGTCGCGCCACTGTGTTCCACGCATCGAGTCCGGTCCCAGCCGTGCAGGCCGGGGCGGGCGCGGTGCCGGAAAGCCAGACACCGGCACCGTCGCACCACCCATCTCACGGGACGCGAAAGCGTTCCCCCGGACGCGAAGTCCGGTCGGGACGTATCCCTAGGAGGACTCGAATGGCCATCGCGCATACACCGAGCCGGGCAACCGAATCTCTGGCAACCGTGCTCGTCACGGTAGGTGTCGTTCTTCTCGCACTGCTCACGCTGTACCTGGTCGGCTTCGATCAGGGCGCCATCTCGCGCAGCGGGATGTTCATGCACGAGCTGATGCACGACGGACGTCACTTGCTGGGTGTTCCGTGCCACTGAATCAACCCACCCCGCCGACTCCGTCGGCTGCCGTCCCCCCGGCAGATTCCCTCAAAACCCTGCTGCTGCGCGGCCTGCTCGCCGGTCTGATCGCCGGCCTGCTGGCCGCCACAGTGGGCTATTTCGTCGGCGAACCCAAGGTCGACGCCGCCATCGCCATCGAAGAGGCGAACGCGGCCACCGAGGAGTCGCACCACGCTCCCGAAGAACCCGCCGCGGGCCACTCCCACGGTGACGAGGAGGAGCCGCTGGTCAGCCGGTCCGGACAAAAGTTCGGGCAGTTCCTCGCGCTCGGCCTCAGCGGTCTCGCCTTCGGCGCGATCTTCGCCTCGGTCGCGCATTTCGCGCGGCGCCACACCGACCTGTCCGGTCCGAAACTCGCGATCGGACTCGGAGTAGCGGGTTGGGCCGCGATCGTCGCGGTGCCGTTCTTCAAGTACCCGGCGAACCCGCCCGCGGTCGGCGATCCGGAGACCATCAACGATCGCACCCTGCTCTGGGTGGCCTCGGTGCTGCTCGGCCTCGCGGCCGTGGGCGCCGCGGTGTACGCGTACAAGCTGCTGCGCGGGCAGCTGGACACCGTCCGGCTGATCGCGGGTGCGGCGGCGTTCGCGCTGATCACCACGCTGGGCTACGTCCTGCTGCCCGGTGTCGACGAGGTGGCCGCCGACTTCCCGCCGAGCCTGCTGTGGCAGTTCCGGGTCGCGTCGCTGGCCGTCTCCGCCACGCTGTGGGCGGCGCTCGGTCTCGGATTCGCGGCGCTCACCGAGTTCGCGCAGCGCACTAGCACCCCGGTACGGGGTGAGGTCGCTACCGCGGGCTGATCCGCGTCCAGAAGATCTGGGGCAGTGTCGGTTTCATGACCGGCACTGCCCTTTTTCGTTCCACCCGCGCTGTACCGCGTCCGGTGGCGCTGGCCGCCGCGACTTTCGTCGTCGCCCTGCTCGCCGGGGTCGCCGAGGCGCTGGCGCGGGCGGCGATGACGCTCGATCGCCCGGACGCCGACGTATCGGGCCTCGCCCTCGAATCGGCTGTGCGCGGCGCGATCTACCTCGTCGTGTTCACGGTCGTGGTGCGGATGACGCGCGGCGGCCGGATCGCCAGGCTCGCGCTCGCGCTCGGCCTCGGCGTCCTCGGTCTGGCCTCGCTGCTCGTCGAACCGCTGACGACGCTCGCGGCCGACGGGCTCGACCTTTCTGTCACCGCGAGCTCGCTCACCCTCGGAACCCTGCGCGCGATCCACGTGCTCGCCGTGCTCGTCGCGATTCCCGCCATGTACGCACCCGGCGCTCGCGAGTACTTCGCCCGCCGCGCGACCCCATGACTCCCCGCACTTCCCGCCGACGCGAGAGGTGCGGAGAATCAAGCGGTCACGCCAGGGCGGCGTCCAGGCTGATGGTGTCCACGCCCGCCAGCGCCTTGGAGACCGGGCAGCCCGCCTTGGCGGCCTCGGCGGCGGCCAGGAATCCGGCGGCGTCCAGACCGGAGACCCGGCCGCGGACGGTCAGCTTGATCGCGGTGATGCGGAAGCCGCCCGCCGGGTCGGGGCCGAGGGTGACGTCGGCGGTCACGTCGAGGCTCTCGGGAGTGCCGCCCGCGTTGCCGATCTGCGCCGAGAGCGCCATGGCGTAGCAGGAGGAGTGCGCGGCCGCGATCAGTTCCTCGGGGCTGGTGGTGCCATCGGCGAACTCCGCGGAACGCTTCGGGAACGAGACGTCGTACTTGCCGACGCCCGAACTGGCCAGCTCGACCTGACCGGAGCCGTCCTGGAGACCACCGGTCCATGCGGTGCGGGCGGTACGTGTTGGCATCATTGTCCTTTCACCAAGTGAGCCGAACTTCGCACGCTAGAACCTACCCGCACACCCGAGACCACGGGCACCGCTTCGGCGAGCCAGCCGTCAGCCGATCGCGCCGAGCTTGCTGTCGAGCTGCTCGAGCACCTGCGGCCACGCTTCGCGGTGCCGGTCTCGGGCCGCCTCGCTCGCAAACCCGGCGTGGCGCAGGCGAAGCCGGATGCCGCGCGGTTGTTTGAGGAACTGCACGCTCACCACGGTCTCGGCGCCCTCGGTGCCGCCTTCGCCGGTGACCCAGGTCAGCTCGACGAGGCGCTCGGGCTCCAGCCGCAAGAAGCGCCCGTAGTGCGGGTTGCGCCTGCCCTCGAATTCGGTCTCGAAGAAGAACGGCTCGTTCACCTCGGGCCTCATCCGCACCGAATCCGGGGCGGCGAACCAGATGTCGAACCCCTGCGTCCACGCGGCGTAGAGCAGGCCGGGCGATGACTTCATCACCCGCTCCACGGTGAGCTCGTGGGGCCGTGTGGACAGATCCGGGAGGCGAACTGACTGGTCGACCATCACCGGACCATACCCGCGCGGCCCCAGCCCCCACAGCATTTGCCCCGTGACCGGCTGCGGTCACTCGGGATTGGTCACCCTCGCCAGCACGATGCCGCCGAGGATCAGCGCGAGCGCGAGCACCCGGCCCGCGCTGAGCGGGTCACGGTGTACGACGATGCCGAGACCGATCGCGCCCACCGCGCCGATGCCGGTGAACACGGCGTAGGCGGTGCCGACGGGCAATGTCTGCATGGACCTGGACAGCAGATACACCGCCAGGCTGCCCAGCGCGAAGCACACCAGGGTGGGCAGCGGCCGGGTGAAGTTCTCGGTCGGTTTGATGCTCTGCGACCAGACGATCTCGACCAGACCCGCGAGACCCAATGTCAGCCAGTTCATTTCAGTACATCCCGCCGAGCGATCGCGCGGTGTCGAGCGCCTTCGCGTAGGAGCCGTCGTGTTCGGCGCGACGGTCGGCCAGCGCGGGGTCCTGGCGCGAATTGGCCAGTTCGGCGTGCACGAAAACGGTGTCGGTCACCGCGAAGTGGCCCGCGAAGAAGTCGCGCAGATAGCGCTCCTGATAGTCGAAGGCTGCCTTGGGCGCACCGGGCGAATAGCTGCCGCCCCGCGCGGAGACGACCACGAATCGACGGTGGCCCAGCGACATTCGCGGGAAGGTGAGCTGGTCCAGCCAGGCCTTCAGCGCGGCGGGAATCGAGTAGTTGTACATCGGGGTGCCGATCAGGATCACGTCGGCGGCGAGCACCTCGTCCAAGAGCGGGCGAAGAACCTCGAGCGCCGCGGCCTGCGCCGGAGTCGTCACCAGTGCGTCGAGCTCGGCAGGGTCGAAGCCGCCGCGCGCGAGCACCGCGTCGCACAGCTCGGTCCACGCCTCGCCGATGAACGGCACGGGTCGCGCGGCGAGATCCCGGTATCGGCACTCGCCGTCCGGGTGTTCGGCCCGCCAGGCCGCGGCGAACTCCGCGCTCAGCTCCCGGCTGATCGAGCGCCGCCGGGCGCTCGCGTCGAGGTGCAACAAGGTGCTCATGATTCAACCCTTCAATCAAACGGACACATCGTCCAGTTGCGACGTTAACAATCAACCGGACAGATTGTCCACTTATTCCGGATTCGGCTAGAGTCGCTGTCATGGATGCCCGATCCGACCTGCTCACCGGCGCTCCGCTCGACCATCCGCCGAGCGAACGCGCGGACGCGGCACGCAACCGCGCCAAGGTCCTCGCCGCCGCCGCGGAGCTCTTCGCCCGGCGCGATCCCCGCACGGTGACCATGGACGACATCGCCAAAGCCGCCGGCGTCGGCCGCGGCACGCTGTACCGCCGCTACCCCGACACGAATTCGATCGCCATCGCCCTACTGGACGAGCACGAGCGCGCCCTCCAGGAGCGCCTGCTGCACGGCGACCCGCCGCTCGGGCCCGGCGCACCCCCCGCCGAGCGCTTGGCCGCTTTCTACGAGGCGATGGTCGAACTGCTCGACAATCACGCCCACCTGGCGCTCGGCGCCGAAACGGGCGGTGCGCGCTTCACCACCGGCGCGTACGGCTTCTGGTACGCCCACGTCCGCGCACTGCTGCTGGCGGCGAACATCGACGAACCAGACGCGCTGATCGACCCCCTGCTGGCCTCGCTCGCCGCCGAGGTCTACACCGCACAACGCGAACGCGGGCTCACGCCGTCGGCCATCGCCCAAGCCCTGACCCACATCGCCCACGCACTCCTGAACAAACCCCGATAGACCCCGATAGACCCCGCCGCGCTTCGGCAGCGCGGACCTGGGTGGGCCGACTGTCGATGGAAGAACAAGCACGGCGCGTCGCACATCGAATACACGCCTCGCGGACCGTGGAAGGCCTGCGAGGCGCGGAAACCCTTTGCGAAGCTGGACTTCCCGATCAGGTCAGGTCGCGGCGGTGGATGAGGGTGAGGGTGGCCGCCGCGAAGAAGACAGCGTAGAGGGCCAGCAGAGTCAGGGATTCGGTGCGGGACAAGGTGTCCAGGACGCCGGGGGTGGCCGGACCGCCTACCGTGCGCATGGCCCCGGCGAGGGAGCCCGCGGCGGTTCCGGGGAGGCGGTCGGTCAGCGCGGCGATCGGGGCGAAGATCGCGGACGTCGCGCGCAGGAGGTTCTCCACGACCAGCACCCAGACCAGGCCGAGACCGACGGCGAGGGCGGGGCCGCGGGCGAGCGCGCCGATCAGGGCGCCCGCGAGTGTCCACATGCCGAGAATGGCTGTGCCGGTGAGGAGTCCGTCGAAGACGCGGGCCGCGCTCGGCAGCGCGAGGGATTGCGACTCAGTGCTCGCGATCAGGGCGGCCACTCCGGTGTCCACCGCGAACGCCACGCACACCAGCGCGACGACCACCAACGCCAGGCCGATCAGCAGTCCGCCGACCGCCGCCGACCGCGAGGGCCCTTGGGTGAGCACGGTCTTCCAGGTGCCCCAGCCGTATCCGCTCCCGACGGCCAGCGCACCGAGGATCAGCATGAGCGCGCCGCCGAACATCGCCATGCCCTGGGTGAACACCTCGGGCACCGCCGCGGGCAACATCTGTTGCAGCAGCACGTCTTTCGGAAGCCCGTCGGACATCGCGCTCTGCTCGCCGGAGGTGTAGGCCAGATAGTTGAACAGGTAGGAGAACGTGAGGTTCAGCAGAATCCATGTCCCCAGCACGATCCAGAACGCGGGCCAACCGCGCAGCCGCAACAGTTCCGCGCGGGCGCTCGCCACCAGGTCGGTCATCGCATCGCTCCTTCGGTGATCTCGAAGAACACTTCCTCCAGGGACCTCTCGTCCACGCGCAACTCGAACAGATCGGCTCCGGCATCGATGACAGCGCGGGCGACCACCGGCGCGGCACTCGCGTCCACCTCGATGCGGATGCCCGCGCTGCCGAGCAGTGCAGCTGCGTCATCGGAAAGCGCCACCCTCCCTTCGCGCAGCGCAGATTCGCCGCGCAGCGCTACCTCATCCCTGCTCAGCTGCAATTCGCTGCCGCGCAGCGCTCTCTCGTCCTTCCGCAGCGGCAGTTCGTCACTGCGCCGCGCGGATTCGCCGCCGCGGGGCGCTATATCGGCAACGCGTAGCACCACCTCCGCGCCGAGCGCGCCCCGCACCGCCGCGATCGCCGATTCCATCGGCTCCGCGCGCAGCAACAGGGAAGCGGCGCCGCATAATTCGGCCACCGTGGACTCGGCGATGAGCTTGCCGCCGGAGATGACGCCGACTCGATCGCAGATTTCCTGCACCTCGGTCAGCAGGTGGCTGGACAGCAGCACGGTGTGCCCGTCGGCGGCCAATTCCGTGATCAGCTCTCGCATTTCGGCCATTCCCGCTGGATCGAGGCCGTTGGTGGGCTCGTCGAGGATCAGCAGATCGGGGCGGCCGAGCAGGGCCGCGCCGACTCCCAAGCGCTGCTTCATGCCGAGGGAGTAGGTGCGGAACTTGTCGTCGGCGCGATCGGCGAGGCCTACGCGGTCCAGCGCGTCCGCCACCTCAGGGCGGCCGAGCCCGCGATATTTCGCGAGAACTCGCAGGTTGTCGCGGCCGGAGAGGTACGGGTAGAAACCGGGGCTCTCGATCAGGGCGCCGATCCGGCGCAGCACCGCGGGGTCGCCCGGTGCGCCGCCGAGCACGGTCGCGACGCCCGCGCTCGGCCGGATGAGCCCGGCCAGCATGCGCAGCGTGGTGGTCTTGCCCGCGCCGTTCGGGCCGAGGAAGCCGTAGATCTCCCCCGCGGCGACGCGCATGCCGACATCGTCGACGGCGAGGTGCTCTCCGTAGCGTTTGGTCAGCCCGGAGGTGACCACGATGGAATTCGTCATGCCTCGAGAATCCCGCGCTGAGCTGGTGCGACGCATCCGTCGCGCGGCGATGCCCGGCGTACGTATCGCGACCTGATCCACCCGCCGCCTCCGTCCGCGCCCCGGACGTAGGCGGGGAATACGTGCGGTGACGGACGCCGATCGGCGGTCGGCCGCTTAGGCTGCAAGGGTGAGTGCGCCAGGCATAGCGAATCGTGGCTCGGTCGTATGGGACTGGGGCCTCGCGTTCATCGTCGCGGTAGTCCAGTTGGCCGGGAGTCGCGGCGCCAATATGCACCAGACCGGCACGCAGTCGCTGGATGTGCTCGGCTACCTGCTGCTGCTCGCCGGGCCGATCGCATTGCTCTTCCGGCGCACTCAGCCGTTGCCGGTGCTGGTTGTCACGCTCGCCGCGTGCGGGATCTACCTGGCCCTCGGCTACGGATACGGTCCGATCTTCCTTTCGCTGGTGATCGCCTTTCTCACCGCCGCGACGATCGGATCCCGTTGGTGGACATATCCGCTCATGCCCGTCGGCTACGCGGCCTTCGTCTGGCCGCTGCCCGCGCTGCTCGGCAAATCGGTGAACGGCTGGCAGATCTTCGGGATCATGGCGTGGCTGATCGTGCTCGTCGGCGCGGCCGAGGGGTTGCGCCAGCGCAAGGTCGCGCTGGAGGCCCGCAGGCAGCGCGTGGAGGCCGCCCGGCGCGACGAGCAGCTGCGGCGCGAACGCCGCGCCACCGAGGAGCGGCTGGCCATCGCCAGGGAACTGCACGACGTGCTGGCTCACAGTCTTTCGCTGATCAACGTGCAGTCCTCGGTGGCGCTGGAACTGTTCGACAAGAGGCCGCAGCAGGCACGGACGGCGCTGGCCGCGATCAAGGCGGCAAGCAAGGAATCTCTCGCCGAGGTGCACACGCTGCTGGAGACCATCCGCACCGGTGCGACGATGGATGACCCCGAACCCGAAGCGAATTCGATCGAGGCGGCCCGTTCCTCGCGCGGCCGCCGCGGTGTCCGGCGCGGCGCGGCCGGCGAACGGCGGGAATCCGACGCGGCGGACTCCGGCAGGCTGCCGCGCAACGCCGCACCGGCCCGCAAGCAGGAAGCGCCGCGCGCGCCCGCCCCCAGCATCGCAGATCTGGACACGCTGCTCCAGCGGGCTCGCGACGCCGGACTGACCGTGCAGACCCGCGTGATCGGCGAACCGCAGAAGCTGCCCAGTGTGATCGATGTGGCCGCGGCCCGGATCATCCAGGAATCCCTGACCAACGTGGTGCGCCACGCACCCGGCGCGAGCGCGACGGTCACCGTCCGCTACGCCGCCGGTTCGGTGGATCTCACCATCGACAACACCCGTCCCACCGCGCCCGTGCTCCGGTCCGGTTCGAGCGGCGGCAACGGCATCATCGGCATGCGCGAGCGGGCACACGCCCTCGGCGGCGCGCTCACCGCGGGCCCGCGGCCCAGCGGCGGATTCCGGGTCGCGGCCCGGCTGCCCAGCCAGACCGAGCCCGTGCAGCGTCCCGCACCCCGGCCCGCCGAACCATCGTCCCGGCCCGCCGAACCCGCGCCTCCGGCGACCGGGTCAACGACCGGGACCGAGACCGGGACAACGACCGCGACTGGGACCGGGACAACGACCGCGACTGGGACCGCGACAGCGAGGAACGGGGTCTCGGCGGACACTACAACGGAACAGAAGGAGCGCAACGGCTCCGCCTCGGCCTCCTCCGGCGGCGCGGATATCTCGTCCCCAGGCAAGGCGACCGAACCGGCAACGCAGAACGTCACCGCGTCCGTCGCCGACTCCGCGGACCCGAATGTTCGCAACGGCTCCGCGCGCCCGGTCCCCGACGACGCGGAGGCCCCGATCGGGCCGCGAACGCAGAACGACGCCGCCACCGAAGACACGAGCCCCGCGACCGACGACCCGCAGGCCCGCAGCTGCACTGCCACCAAAGACACGGATCCCGCGACCGACGACCGGAACGCCCGCAACAGCACCACCGTCGCAGACTCGAACACCGCGACCAACAACCCGCAGGCCCGCAACAGCGCCGCCGCAGGCTCGGACACCGCAACCAACGACGGAACAGCCTGCAACGGCACCACCGACGGAAACTCGGGCGCCTCGACCGACCACCCGAAGGCCAGCAACGGCATCACCGCCGCAGATACGAACACTGCAACCAACGACCGAACAGCCCACAATGGCACCACCGACGCGGACTTGGACACCACAACCGACGACCGAACAGCCCGCAACGGCACCACCGCCGCAGACTCCGACACCCCGACCAACGACCGAACAGCCCGCAACGGCACCACCGCCGGAAACTCCAACACCCCGACCAACGACCGAACGGCCCCCGACGACGGAGACTCGGACGCGGCGACCGACGACCGGAAGGTCCGTACCGGCTCCGCGCCGGCGTCCCCCAGCCACGCGAGCGCGACCGAACAGAGTCCGCGCAGCTCAGCGCCTTCCGGTGACACCGCGGAGACATGATGAACGAGCGCGCACCGCGATGGGAGGCACGATGAGCATTCGGGTGCTGGTCGCCGACGATCAGGCGCTGGTGCGCGGCGGCTTCGTCGCGCTGTTGAACGCGCAGGACGACATCGAGGTGGTCGGCGAGGCCGACAACGGCGAGCAGGCGGTGCGCATGACCCGCGCGATCCGGCCGGACGTGGTGCTGATGGACATCCGCATGCCCGTGCTCGACGGACTGTGCGCGACCAGGATGATCGCCGAGGACCCCAAGCTCGCCGAGGTCCGCGTGGTGGTGCTGACCACCTTCGAGCTGGACGAATACGTCTTCGAGGCGATGCGTTCCGGCGCGACCGGCTTCCTCGTCAAACACACCGAACCCGCCGATCTGCTGCGAGCCGTGCGCGTGGTGGCCGCTGGCGACGCCCTGCTCTCCCCTGGCGTCACCCGCCGCCTGATCGCGGAATTCTCCGCGCACGCCAAACAACCGCCGCCCGCCGCGCTGAACGAACTCACCGACCGCGAGCGCGAGGTGATGACCCTGGTCGCCGAGGGCCTCACCAACGCCGAAATCGGCGAACGCCTGTTCATGAGCCCCGCAACGGCCCGCACTCACGTGAGCCGCATCCTCACCAAACTGAACGCCCGCGACCGCACCCAGCTGGTCGTCCTGGCCTACGAATCCGGCCTGGTCCGCCCGGGCTGGCAGTAACCGCTCCCAGCCCGCCCCGGGGCAGCAGCCCCGCTATGAGTGCCCGGTCGTGGACGTGGTGTTGGGGTGACCGCACAGGAACGCCGCTGCCACTTGGGCGGCGTCGTGCAGGCGGGAGGGGGCGTAGGGGGTGCGTTCGAGGACCCAGACGCCTTGGAGGAAGACCAGGAGGAAGCGGGCCAGCGCACGTGGATCGCGGTCGGCGGCCAGTTCGCCTTGCTCGGCTGCGCGCGTGAACGCCGAGGTGAACGCGGTTTCCCAGCTTGCCCAACCGGATTCGACCAGTTCGGCGATATCGGGGTCTCGGGCGGCGAGTTCGACGGCGGTATTGGACACCAAACAGCCCAGGTAGCGGTGTTCGACGCAGGCTTCGGTGACGAAGCGGTCGATGAGCGCTCGGATGGCGGGCAGGGCAGGACCCGGCTGCGAGAGTGCGGTGGTGATCCGTTCGTCGGCCAGTTCCAGATAGCGCTGCAGCGCCTTGGTGAACAGTTCGTGTTTGCAGCCGAAGGCGGCGTAGATGCTGGCCTTGGCTATGCCGAGATGTTGCACCAGATCTGCCATCGAGGTGGCTTCGAACCCGCGCTGCCAGAACAGATCCATGGCGAGGTCCAGTACGACGTCCGGGTCGAATTCCTTGGTGCGCGCCATGTTTCGAGATCCTACTATTGCGACCGATCGGTCAAATATGTGAACATGGGCCGTCACACACACCGCTGACACGCGCGCGGTTCAGCGTCCACGTCACGCGGCATGGCGCGTCTGTGCCGCGTGACTCGGCGTCCGCGTCGGGCGTAATGCGCACGCAGTGAATGTCGGGCAATTCATGAGCGGCGGATATCGGCAAACCGCCAGTTGTTCGGGGTTGCCGGGTCGAGGAGTACGTCGGCAGGCGTAGCCGGATCAGGGACGCGCGGCCGATGTGTCGGATGGGTTACGACGCGCACGCTCGGAGCATGACTCTTTTCACGCAATCGGAAGCACTCACTCTGCTGGCGGACCATTATGACGGCGGCTGGCATCCGTGGCCGTTCTTCTGGATCTTCCCGCTATTGTTCTGGCTCACCTTCCTCGTCCTGATATTCCTGGCGCGCAACCGCTTCCGCCGACACACCGGAATCGGCGTGCTGCGCGACGCTTTCGCGCGCGGTGAGGTCACCGAGGCGCAATATCGGGAGCGGTTGGCCGTACTCCGCGAGACCGGGCGCTGAAAGGCGACGTGATGAAGTTCGGCATGATCGTCACCCCGCGTTCGGGTGCGCAGTGGGTCGACGCGGTGCGGGCGGCCGAAAAACAGGGCTACCGAACGATTCTGCTGCCCGACACGTTGTACACGCCGTCGCCGCTGCCGATGCTGGCGGCGGCCGCTGCGGTCACCGGCACGGTGCGGCTGCGTCCCAACGTGCTGGCGGCCCCGCTGCGACACAGTGCCGCGCTGGTGCGAGAAGTGGCTGCGCTACAGCTGCTTTCGGACGGACGCTTCGAGCTCGGCATCGGCGTGGGCCGTCCGGATGCGGCGGGCGAGGCCGAGAGGCTCGGCATGCCTTGGGGTTCCGCGCAGGGGCGTCGCGAGCAGCTGCTCGAGGCGGTCGCCGCGGTCCGCGCGGCCGTCGATCCCACCCCGGAGATCGTGGTTGCGGCGAGCGGTCCACGCATGCTCGCCGCCGCGGCCCAGATCGCCGACCGCATCGTGCTCGCGACCCAGCCCGGCGCCACCGAAACGGAATGGGCCGAGATGGTGCGCGTCGTGCGCGAGAACACCGACCGCGACATCCCTTTCACCCACCAACTCTTCGGCATCGGCGACCGCGTGCCGTTCTGGCTCGAAAAACACCTCGGCCTCACCGCCGACGGACTGCGTGACGCGGGCGCGGCCGCACTGCTGCCGGAAGATCCGGCCGAAGCCGCCGACCTGATCGAATATCGAAGGGAGAAGTACGGGATCGACGAGCTCGTGGTCCCCGACGAACTCGCTCGAGACTTCGCACCGATCCTGCACCGCTGCGACACATCGGCCGCGGATCGATAGGCGGCGTGCACTACACGGCGCTTGGCCGCCCGATCGGCTCGGTCCGAAGCGTCGCACTCTGCGGGCCCGTCCGTCTCCCGGCGAGACCTGTCGGTCGAGTCGATTACATTCCGTCTCGATCATCGAGGAAGACAATCGGATCGGAATTCGGCGGCCCCGGCGAATTCCGTGGGAGCGGGGAAGCAATGGGAGTGATCCTGTCGTTCACCAAGGTCACGAGCGAGCAATTGAGCTGCCTGATCGTGGCGAGTCCACAAGCGCAGGAGGAGCTCTCGCAGCTCGAGCGGACCGACGGCGATCCCAGCGGCTATCTGGACAAGGCCTGGGACGGGCTGCGCTACCTGCTCGAGGCGGCCGGGACAGGGGTTGATCTGTGCGATGACAGCCTGCCCCTCGACGAGGACGAGGAGTACTACGGATGGCCCGCCGAGTTGGTCGGCCGGACGGCCGAACGGCTGCGGGCCACGCCGTTCACCGCGCTCGCCGCGCACTACGATCCCGCCGCCATGGACGAGGCGAACATCTACCCGCGCATCTGGACCAGGGACGGCGACGCGGGACTCGGCTATCTCCAGTTCCACTACGCGACTCTCGCCGCCTTCTTCGCCGACGCCGCGAAGTCGGGCTCCGCGGCGGTCATGCACTTCGGCTGAGCGAGAACACGGCAAAAGGCCCGCCCCCAACGAATTCGTTGGGGGCGGGCCTTCTCGTCGTTACTTACTCGCCGGAGGCGGCCTCGGTGGCGTTGCCCTCGCCCGCGCCGGTCAGCACGACCTCGGGCTTCTCCTCGACGGCCGTCTTGGTCAGCTTCGCCTTGCCGGTGAAGGTGAACTTGGCGTCCTCGCCGGAGCCCTCGCCGTCCCAGCCTTCCACATCCACAAGGATCGTTTGGCCTGGGCCGATCTCGCCGAAGAGGATCTTCTCCGACAGCTGGTCCTCGATCTCGCGCTGGATGGTGCGGCGCAGCGGCCGGGCACCGAGCACGGGGTCGAAGCCACGCTTGGCGAGCAGGCTCTTGCCCTTCTCGGTGAGCTCGATCGCCATGTCCTTGTTCTTCAGCTGCGTGGCGACGCGGCCGATCATCAGGTCCACCATCTCGACGATCTGATCGGTCGTGAGCTGGTGGAAGACGATCACGTCGTCGATGCGGTTGAGGAACTCGGGGCGGAAGTGCTTCTTCAGCTCGTCGTTGACCTTGAGCTTCATCCGCTCGTAGTTCGAACCCTCGTTGTTGGACTGGGTGAAGCCCAGGCCCACGGCCTTCGAGATGTCCGAAGTGCCGAGGTTCGAGGTGAAGATCAGCACCGTGTTCTTGAAGTCCACGGTCCGGCCCTGGCCGTCGGTGAGGCGGCCGTCCTCCAGGACCTGCAACAGGGTGTTGTAGATCTCCTGGTGGGCCTTCTCGATCTCGTCGAACAGCACGACCGAGAACGGCTTGCGGCGCACCTTCTCGGTGAGCTGGCCGCCCTCCTCGTAGCCGACGTAGCCCGGAGGGGCACCGAAGAGCCGCGAGGCGGTGAAGCGGTCGTGGAACTCGCCCATGTCGATCTGGATGAGCGCGTCGTCGTCGCCGAACAGGAAGTTCGCCAGCGCCTTGGACAGCTCGGTCTTACCGACACCGGACGGGCCGGCGAAGATGAACGAGCCGGACGGACGCTTCGGATCCTTCAGGCCGGCACGAGTGCGGCGGATCGCCTTGGAGACGGCCTTGACGGCGTCCTCCTGGCCGATGATCCGCTTGTGCAGCTCGTCCTCCATGCGGAGCAGACGGGTGGTCTCCTCCTCGGTGAGCTTGAACACCGGGATACCGGTCCAGTTGGCGAGCACCTCCGCGATCTGCTCGTCGTCGACCTCGGCCACGACGTCCAAATCACCAGAACGCCACTGCTTCTCACGCTCGGCGCGCTTGGCGACGAGCTGCTTCTCCTTGTCACGCAGCCGCGCAGCCTTCTCGAAGTCCTGCGCGTCGATCGCGGATTCCTTCTCACGGCGCGCGTCGGCGATCTTGTCGTCGAACTCGCGCAGGTCCGGCGGCGCGGTCATCCGGCGGATGCGCATCCGCGCGCCCGCCTCGTCGATCAGGTCGATCGCCTTGTCCGGCAGGAACCGGTCGTTGATGTAGCGGTCGGCCAGCGTCGCGGCGGCGACCAGCGCGCCGTCGGTGATGGACACCCGGTGGTGCGCCTCGTAGCGGTCGCGCAGACCCTTGAGGATGTTGATGGTGTGCTCGACGGTCGGCTCGCCCACCTGGACCGGCTGGAACCGGCGCTCCAGGGCGGCGTCCTTCTCGATGTACTTGCGGTACTCGTCGAGCGTGGTGGCGCCGATGGTCTGCAGCTCGCCGCGGGCCAGCTTCGGCTTCAGGATCGAGGCCGCGTCGATGGCGCCCTCGGCCGCGCCCGCACCGACCAGCGTGTGCAGCTCGTCGATGAACAGGATGATGTCGCCGCGGGTGTTGATCTCCTTGAGCACCTTCTTCAGGCGCTCTTCGAAGTCACCGCGGTAGCGGCTGCCCGCGACCAGCGAACCCAGGTCGAGGGTGTAGAGCTGCTTGTCCTTGAGCGTCTCGGGCACCTCGCCGTTGACGATCGCCTGCGCGAGGCCCTCGACGACGGCGGTCTTGCCGACGCCGGGCTCGCCGATCAGCACCGGGTTGTTCTTGGTGCGGCGGCTCAGCACCTGCATGACGCGCTCGATCTCCTTCGAGCGGCCGATGACCGGGTCGAGCTTGCCCTCCAGCGCGGCCTGTGTCAGGTTGCGGCCGAACTGGTCGAGCACCAGCGAGGTGGACGGGGTCCCGGCCTCGCCGCGGGAGCCGGACTCCACCGGCTCCTTGCCCTGGTACCCGGACAGCAGCTGGATGACCTGCTGGCGGACCCGGTTGAGGTCGGCGCCGAGCTTGACGAGCACCTGCGCCGCGACACCCTCGCCCTCACGGATGAGGCCGAGCAGGATGTGCTCGGTGCCGATGTAGTTGTGGCCGAGCTGCAGCGCCTCACGCAGGCTCAGCTCCAGCACCTTCTTGGCGCGCGGGGTGAACGGGATGTGACCGGACGGGGCCTGCTGACCCTGGCCGATGATCTCCTCCACCTGGCTGCGCACACCCTCCAGCGAGATGCCAAGAGACTCCAGCGACTTCGCCGCGACACCCTCGCCCTCGTGGATGAGGCCAAGCAGGATGTGCTCGGTGCCGATGTAGTTGTGGTTGAGCATCCGGGCCTCTTCTTGGGCCAGGACAACGACACGCCTCGCGCGGTCGGTGAACCTCTCGAACATCGCTCCCTCACTCTCCTGCTCAGACCTTCAGTGGCGTCCGACGCTTCAGTGCTGTGCGCAACCTGTGGTCGTCAGCCTGCCATGAAGCCCGGGGCTTGCGGCCCCCGCCATCCACTCTAGTTGGCGGGGGTTCGCGCCGCCTCCAGTCCACCCTATTGGGGACCAGCGACAGCACGGTCATTCACTCATAACGTGAGCGTTGCGGGTTTCGTTTCCGATCCGGTTTTGCCAACAGCGAACAGTCGCAGACCCCGCCGGTGCCGCCCCGATCCAAGGCCGTCGTCGCCCTTGAACGCCCGTTGCAGTGAAAACGACCGAATCCGTCCCGGTGTTCCCGAGAAGCCCGGCCCTCGGCGAAAGCGAAGCCGCGCACGTCGAACGCCACCGGTCTTCCGCCCCTCGAACCCCACCCTGTCCGACCGTAGGCGGACGCACGACCAGCATCGCGAGGGTCCCGCGCTCGAACCGGACACCGCCGTGGCGGAGGCGCCGACAGGGCATCACCGGAGGACCTCCGGCTACCAACCCAGCCACAGCTGAAGCGGGACCACCCACGCCCGTCGAACGCTCCGAGCCGAAGTTCGTTCGTCAACCAGCGTGTGGCCGAGGCGAGCGCGCAGGCACGCACGACAAGACCGTGCGCGGCCGGAACGAAGGCGAAAGACCGCCTAGCCCGTGAACGGCGGGACGTACTCGCACGGCACCTGCCGCGGGTGGGACGGGTCGAGCGCGTTCAGGACGAATTTGGCCGCTCGCGGGCTGCCCGCGATGCCCGCGTGTTCGGAGTAATCCTGGGCGCATCCGTCCTGGACCACGACATTGGTGACATTCGGCCCGGGAACCAGGCCTGCCGTGTACGGGACGACCGACTGGTCGAGCCGGGTCGCGATATTCGTGTAGTCGACGGCGGGGTGATAGACGCCGTCGGCGTTCATCAATTTCAGGAATGGGGAGCCCGCGATGACCTGGGCGCAGGCCTGGCACCACCAGGCGCCCACCGCGAGGTCGAACGCCGCGGTCACGCCGAGGCGGGCGGCGTAGGCGGCCGCGTCGCCGAGACCCGCCGCGTTGCTCCCGAGCCACGGTGGCGCGAGGCCGACCAGCTTGTCCACCTTGCTCGCGCCGCCGAGCCGCTTGATGTAGTAGTTGCCGATGAAATTGCCCTGCGAGTGGCCGATGAGGTCCACCTTCGCGGCACCGGTCGCGGCAAGCACACGGTCGACGAAGGCGGCGAGCTCGGGCCCGCTCTGCTCCATCGGCCGCAGACCACCGACCGCGGACATCGGCCATGGCAGGGGGTGCGCACCGTAGGTCAGTGCGTACACGCAGTAGCCCTCGTTGGCGAGCAAGGGCGCGTACACGCCCCAATTCGTCTGCGCCCCACCGCCGGTGCCGTGCACGAGGACCACCGGATTGGGGTGCTGGGCATTCGGACGGCAGGACCAGTTGTTCGAGCCCGGCAGCGATCCGCCCGGGCGGGACAGCTCGGCCGGGATGCCCGAGAAGAAGTCGTAGACGACTGGATAGCGATCGGCGTTCGCGGAGCCGGCCGCGCTGATCCACAGCGCGGCCAACATGAAGACAACAACGAACGGAACTGGAACACGTCGCATGGAGCCTCCAATTCTGGAAGTTGCTGAGAAGAAGCTACCGAGGACGTGTCCCAGTTACTGCCGATACCGGCGGGTAACTTTCGTAACCCGCCTACGGCCTGCGAATCAGCCGAGCCGGTGCGTCGCCGCAGCCGGCGCGGCGAAGGCGGTGACGCGCCGCGCGTCGTCCGAGCCCGCGGCTTCGCTCTTGCCCTGCTGGACGCCCGCCGCGAACAGCGCGCCGCACAGCACCAGGAAGGCCAGCGTGTGCACGACCGCGCGGATCACGTTGTAGCGCACCCAGGCGGACTCGTAGTCGGCTCGGACGGCGGCCATGTCGGCGATCTGCGACGGGTCGCCCGCCGCGGCCAGCTGGTCGTTGAGCGGGACGTTGAAGCCTGCGGTCACCGCGAAGGCGATCACGTTGAGCACCACGGCGATCGCGATCCAGACCAGGGTCGCCCGGTGCTCCTTGCCGAGGTGCAGCACCGCGGCGAGGATGGCGAATCCGACGGCGCCGAGGAACGCGATCATGAACCAGGGATTGATGATGACCACGTTGATCTTCTGCATCAGGTCGACGATGGTCCGGTCGTCGGAGCGGTTCAGCGCGGGCATCACCGAGATGGCGTAGGCGTAGAACACACCCGCGGTCAGACCCGTCGCCAGCACGGCCGCCACCAGCGCGGTTATTCTCAGCGCGAACATTCGATTTCTCCTGCCTCACAGTCCGGTCCGAGTCGTTCGGTCCGGCGTCGAGGACAAGTCAACCGTGAACGGGCCCGCCGCTCCATCTTCGAGACGC
The DNA here is from genome assembly GCF_057708605.1 of Nocardia sp. bgisy118. Taxonomy (NCBI): domain Bacteria; kingdom Bacillati; phylum Actinomycetota; class Actinomycetes; order Mycobacteriales; family Nocardiaceae; genus Nocardia; species Nocardia sp. bgisy118. Next base: position 139,186 of record NZ_JBYISM010000008.1, read on the forward strand.
TCGGCTGCTTAAGTCGGCGTCCACGGGCGCGATGCGGTTCAGAGATCCCGGTCCGAGATGATGCCGCTCTGCATGGCCAGCGCCGCCAGCCGCACCCGCTTCTGGTTCTGCGGCAGGCTCTCCACGCCGAACTTGGCGAACAGCGCGCGCAGGTGGGTCTTGATGGCGTCGACGCTCAGGAACAGTTCCTCGGCGATCTGCTGATTGGAGGCCGGGGTCGCGAAGCCCGTGCCGTTCTTGTACGGACGGCACAGCGCGACGAGCACCGCGCGCTGGGTCTCGGTGAGCGAACGGAGCGTGGGAATCGAGCCGGTGGAGGTGCGGGTGGCGTCGTCGGCGACGGCGCCGAAATCGTGGAAGGAGACCAGCGAGGTGCCCACCCGGATCTTGTCGCCGGCCATCAGGCGGCGCCTGCCGACCACGCGCTCCCCGTTGACGAAGGTGCCGTTACGGGAAAGACCGTCGTCGACGATCGTCCAGTGCGCGCCCAAGTATTCGATCGACGCGTGCAGCCGGGACACCTCGGCGTCCCAGCGCAGCGCCAGATCGGCCTGCGGTGAGCGGCCGATGGTGACGCGCTGCTGATCCGGGCTCAACAAGAGCTCCTGCTGACGGCCCGAATCATCGGTGAATCGCAACAATGATCCGACGAATCCAGTCACTGCGCCGATACCTCATCTCTCCATACCGCCAGTGACGACCTTCGCACGTTTCCATGGTGCCCCGTCCGGGTATCACGAGCAAGATCGTCAACCCAGTCGACATCCTCGTCTCGCGCGCGGCCCGAGCGAATGCGAAGGTGCGCCTGACCGGCGCCGCCGGACGAAGTCCGTCCCGAGCCTCGCGCATGGCCGGAGCGAATGCGAAGGAACGCCCATATCGAAGAACTATCACAAACGCTGCTGCCGCCCGGGCGTCGCACGATTCGCCCAGGCGGCAGCGGTCGGAAAAGAACTAGCCCTTCGCGGCCTTGTTGTACGCGTCGGTGATGTCGGCGGAGATACGGCCGCGGGCGGAGACCTTGTGGCCATTCCGGCGGGCCCACTCGCGAATTGCCGCACTTTGTTCCCGGTCGATGGAGACCCGGCTCTTCGGGGCGGCGGCGGTGCCCGCGGCGGCCTTCACGCGGCGGCGGCCGCTCACCCGACGCGCGCTGGAAACCCACTGCTCCAGCCCGTCACGCAGCTTCGCGGCATTTGCCGACGACAGGTCGATCTCGTACGACACACCGTCGATCGCAAACTCGATGGTCTCGTCCGCGATGGACTCACCGTCGACATCGTCGATCAGGCTAACGGTGACCTTCTTTGCCATGAGATGAACGTCCTCTCGAAATCGTGCGACCCGCATACTAGGCCGATTACCCGAGGCAAGAATACCTCGAATTCGGAAAATTCCAAGACGAGACTTCGGCTATCGAAACGAACCCGACTCTGTTTGATTTGCGTGTTCGCCTGCCGCTGCCTGGTTACGCTCCGGCACCGTCTCCGCGCCGGTCGCTCACACCTCGCTGAGTGACCGGACGCACAATTGGGAACAGTATCGTTTCGCGGATTCCCAATCCCGTCAGTGCCATCAACAACCGATCGATTCCCATACCGGTTCCCGTTGTCGGCGGCATGCCGTGCTCCATCGCGGCAAGGAAGTCCTCGTCCAGCGCCATTGCCTCGTCGTCGCCCTGCGCGGCCAGCCGCGCCTGATCCACGAACCGCTCGCGCTGGATCACGGGATCCACCAACTCCGAATAGCCGGTGGCCAACTCGAAGCCACGGACATACAGATCCCACTTCTCGGTAACTCCGGGCTTGCTGCGGTGCTGCCGAGTCAGCGGTGAGGTCTCGACCGGGAAGTCACGCACGAATGTCGGCGCATAGAGCTTGTCGCCGTACTCGTGCTCCCACAGTTCTTCGACAAGTTTGCCGTGACCGTAGCCCTTGCCCTCCGGAATTTCCAGTCCAACCCGATCGGCGAGTGCCAGCAATTCCTCGACCGAAGTTTCCGGGGTGACTCGGACACCGAGCGCATCGGACAGCGAAGGGTACATCTCGACGGTTGCCCACTCGCCCCGAAGATCGTATTCGGTACCGTCCGCGAGGGTTACCACCTGTGTGCCGAAAGCCTCTTGCGCGACTTCCTGCACCAATTCCCGGATCATCTTCGCGGAGTCGTCGTAGGTGCCATAGGCCTCATACGTTTCCAACATTGCGAACTCCGGCGAATGCGTGGAGTCGGCGCCTTCGTTGCGGAAGTTCCGGTTGACCTCGAAGACCTTCTCCAAACCGCCGACCACGCAGCGCTTCAGGAACAGTTCCGGCGCAATGCGCAGGTAGAGGTCCATATCGAGGGCATTGGAACGGGTGACGAACGGCCGGGCCGCCGCGCCGCCGTGCAGCGTCTGCAGCATCGGCGTCTCCACCTCGAGGAACCCGCGGCGTTCCAGCGCGGCGCGCAGCGCACGCACCACAGCGACCCTGGTGCGGGCCATCTCCCTGGCCTCGGGACGCACGATCAGGTCGACATAGCGCTGCCGGACCCTCGACTCCTCGTTCATCTCCTTGTGCGCCACCGGCAACGGCCGCAGCGCCTTCGCCGACATGGACCAGGAATCGGCCATAACGCTCAATTCGCCCGTGCGCGAGGCGATGACCTCACCGTGCACGAAAACGAAGTCACCGAGGTCGACATCGGCCTTCCAGGCCGCCAGCGCGTCCGCTCCGACGCCGTTGAGGCTGATCATGGCTTGCAGCTTGGTGCCGTCGCCCTCCTGCAGCGTGGCGAAACACAGCTTGCCGGTATTGCGCAGGAAAATGACGCGCCCCACGACGCCGGCCTGCTGACCGGTCTGGGTGTCGGCGGGCAGATCGGGAAAGGCGGCCCGAATATCGGCCAGTGTGTGCGTTCGCGCGACGACCACGGGATACGCCTCGACGCCGTTCGCGAGCAGCCGCTCACGCTTCTCCCTGCGAATCCGCATCTGTTCCGGAACGTCGTCTGCTTCCGGGGCGGGACGGCTGGTTTGCGCCGCAGGAACCGAACCCGCGGAGCGACCGGACGAGGGCGTGTTCGGGGTGCTCACATCGGACAACCCTAGCGTGCACCGGAAATCGTTTTGCGGCCTGCCCGGGCTCCGCCCGATAGTAACGAATCGGCATCGGTTTCCGGCACGCACCCCGGGCGCGTTTCAGCGGGCCGCCTTCGGAACGAAAGCCGCCGGAAAACCGAAACCGATTGCGCTACCTCCTATTTCGAGATAGAAGGAATCGCGCGGTGAATTACAACGAGGCGAGCGAGGTGACCTCACGAGCGAAGTGCGGCGCCCGGCTGGCGATGGTGAGCAGGCCCGCCGCCTTGAGCGCCTGGTAACCGCCGATCAGATCGGTGGCCCTGTGTAGCCCGAGTTGTTGCAGCGAGGCGGCGGCCAGGCTGGAGGTGTAACCCTCGGAGCAGACGACGATCCATTCCACATCGTGATCCGCGGCCAGTGCCAAACGCGCCGAACTGGTCGGATCGAGCCGCCATTCCAGCACATTCCGTTCGATCACCAAGGCGCCGGGCAGCGTTCCCTCCCGGCCCCGCTGCGCCTGCGGACGGATGTCCACCAGAATGGCGCCCCTGGCGAGCGCCGCGGGCAATTCGAACGCGTAGATCCTGTCGAGTTGAGCACGCGCGTTGTCGAGCATCTGATCGATGGTCAAACTGCTCATGCCTGCACCTCGCTGGCGCTCGGTTCCGGCATGCGCAAGGCGCGCTGACTCATGGTTCGCTCACTTCGTTCGCTCATCAGATATCACCTTCGGGCTGGTCGGTGAGGACGGTTCGGGTGCGCCGCAGGGTGCCGTGGCCGGTCACCTCGTAGTAGGACATGGCGGTCAGCGGCGGGGAATACGCGTGCACGCTCAGCGTCGGGTCGAGCGGGCCCGCGGATTCCGCGGCGGCCGATGCGCGCATCACGTCGTGCACCCAGCCGATGGGGAAAGAAGCCTGATCGCCCGCGGTCAGCGTGCGGCTGCGCAATTCCGTTCCATTCCAACGGAATTCCGAGAGAGCGCCACTGAGCACGGTGAGCGCGCCCAGCGATCCGGCGTGATCGTGCAATTCGGTGGACTTGTCCGGCGTCCAGCTGATCAGCCAGACGTCGACCTCGTCGTCGGAGAGCAGCCGGGTCGCCCAGCGCTCGTCGGCGGGCCAGACGCCGCCCGTGGGCAGCAGATGGTCGTAGCGGCCCGCGAGCACGTCCTCGGCGCCCTCGTCGGTCAGCCGGAGCAGATCGGCGGGGCGAAGCCGGGTCGGGAGTGCGGGCGCAACTGCGCGATCCACCGGCGGCCGGGCCGACAGGCTGTCACGTGCTGACGTAAGGGAAAGAACAGAGGAACGCATGAGCGCATCTCCAGGAGGTGGGGATCGGTCGAGGGACTCGCGGTCGGCCTCGATCGGTCGAGGCCGGAATCAGCCTCGACAACACTCCTGGGTGCTCACACGGAAAGACACGTCGGCGAGTCTAGCAGCGGTGTTCGCGGGAGCAACAGTCCCTCCCGGGGTGATCCACGCCCCACCCCGGGTTCCGCGATCAGGATTTGCGGCGCTGCTGGTTGCGTTCGTAGACCAGGCGCAGGCCGGTCAGCGTCAGGTGCGGCTCGTGGTGTTCGATCGTCTCCGATTCCGGCACGATCAACGGCGCGCTGATGCCGGTGGCGACCACGGCCACATCGTCGCCCGCGAAGGCGTCGAGTTCGTCGCGGATCCGGTCGATCAGACCGTCCACCAGCCCGGCGAATCCGAATACCGCACCGGACTGGATCGCCTCCACGGTGTTCTTGCCGACCACCGAACGCGGGCGCGCCAGCTCGACGCGGCGCAGCGCGGCTCGCTCGATGAGCGCTTCACTGGAGATGGCGACGCCCGGCGCGATGACGCCGCCGAGGAACTCGCCCTTGGCGGAGACCAGGTCCACGGTGGTCGCGGTGCCGAAATCGACCACGATCGCGGCCGAGCCGAAGCGCTGCTGGGCGGCGAGCGCGTTCACGATCCGGTCCGCACCGATCTCCTTCGGATTGTCCACCAGCAGCGGAATGCCCGTCCGCACACCGGGTTCCACGACCACGTTCGGCACGTGCGACCAGTACCGCTCCAGCATGGCGCGCAGTTCGTGCAGCACCGGCGGCACCGTCGACAGCGCCGCGACGCCTATCACCTCGTCCAGCTGGGCGCCGACGAGTCCGCGCACCTGCATGGCGAACTCGTCCGCGGTCAGCAGTGGATTGGTGTGCATCCGCCAGTGCCGCGCCAGCTTGGCGTGCGAGCCGCTGCCGGAGAACAGGCCGAGCTCGATGCTGGTGTTGCGGACGTCGATGGTCAGCAGCATTGCTCACCCGACTTTCGAATTCGGCGCCGTCAGGCGAAAACCACGGGGATGGCAGCCGGCGAAGCCGGCGGGGCGGGTGAGCGCAGCGAGCGTGGCGAGGTGAGGCCGGAGCCCTCAGGGGCGTGCGCCGGATCGGAGCCGAGCTCGATCGGGCGGTTGCGCTCGTCGACGAAGACGACCTTGGGGTCGTATTCGGCGATCTCCTTTTCGTCCATCATCCCGTAGGCGATCAGGATCACCAGGTCGCCGGGGTGGACCAGGTGCGCGGCGGCGCCGTTGATGCCGATGACGCCGGAACCGCGCTCACCCGCGATCACGTAGGTCTCCAGGCGGGCGCCGTTGTCGATGTCGACGATGCAGACCTGCTCGCCCTCGAGCAGATCGGCGGCGTCCAGCAGATCCTGGTCCACCGTCACCGAGCCGACGTAGTGCAGGTCGGCGTGGGTCACGGTGGCGCGGTGGATCTTGGACTTCATCATGGTGCGCAACATCTTCGTCGTCGCCTTTCTAGAAAGCTGCCGGTTCCGGCTGGGATGCGAGAGTGGGGTGGCCGTCGATCGGGGCGCCGAGGGTGACGGCGACGTTGTCGATCAGCCGGGTGGCGCCGACCTTGGCGGCCACCAGCAACCGGGCATTGCCGGAGACAGGGGCCGGGCCGAGGGTCGAGGAACGCACCTCGAGGTAGTCGACGTCGACGCCGGGCACGGCATCGAGCACGGCGCGGGCGGCGGCCACCACGCCCTCGGCGCCCAGGCCGCCCGCGTGCCTGCCCGCCGACAGCGCCGCGGAGAGGGCGAGCGCGGCCTCGCGCTGCGCCGGATCGAGATAGCGATTACGCGAGGAGAGCGCGAGACCGTCCTGCTCGCGCACGGTCGGCACCGCGACGATCTTCACGTCGAAGTTCAAGTCGCGCACCATCTGCCGGATCAGCGTGAGCTGCTGGTAGTCCTTCTCGCCGAAGAACGCCTCGCTCGGCCGCGCGATCTGCAGCAGCTTGGCCACCACGGTGAGCATGCCGGCGAAATGCGTCGGGCGGCTCGCGCCCTCCAGCTCCGCGCCGACCGGGCCGGGCTGCACCGTGGTGCGCGGACCGTCGGGGTACATGTCCGACGCGCTCGGGGCGAACACCAGGTCGACGCCCTCGGCGCGCAGCAGCTCCACGTCGGCGTCCAGGGTGCGCGGGTACTTGTCCAGGTCCTCGTTCGCGGCGAACTGCAGCGGGTTCACGAAGACGGAGACGATCACCACCTGATTGGTCCGCTTCGCGCGGCGCACGATCTCCAGGTGTCCCTCGTGCAGCGCGCCCATGGTCGGCACGAGACCGACGGTGCGGCCGACGCCGCGCAACGCCTTCGCCACCGCGGCGACCACGCTCGGGTCGTGGTGCACGGTCAGTTCGCCGGCCCGGTAGGCGCTCTGCTCGATTCGGCGCTCCCGGGGCCCTCCGTGGTTACGCATGCTGCCTCCTCCGGGCCCGTCGCTCGCGCCGGGCAACTTCGGATCCATCAACGGCGTCCTTCCAGAAGCTCGATCAGGGCGGGATTGGTTTTGGCTCGTTCGGCGGTGCGCAGCGACATGGCGCGATACCCGGCGGCGAGCCTGCCGTCCACGGCGGCAATGGCGTCGAGGTGGGTCGCGACGGCCTCGGCGTCACCGCGCGCCACCGGGCCGGTCAGCGCGGCCTGGCCGCGGCGCAGCGCGTTGTCCAGCGCCGCCGACGCGAGCGGGGCGAGCAGCCGCTCGGCCAAGCCGTTCGGCTGGTCGTCCACGATCTGCTGCCCGAGCAGACCGGGACCGGACAGTGCCTCGCGCAACGCGTCCACCGCGTCGAGCACGACCGTCACCAGATGATTGCTGCCGTGCGCGAGCGCCGCGTGATAGAGCGCCCGGTGCTCCTCCGACACGCGCACCGGCTCGCCGCCCATCTCGATCACCAGCGACTGCGCGATCGCATAGCCGATGTCGTCGGCGGCGGTGATGCCGAAGCAGGCATTGCCCAGCCTGCTGATGTCCTCGTCGTGGCCGGTGAAGGTCATCGCGGGGTGGATCGCCAGCGGCAGCGCGCCGACCTCGGCCAAGGGCGCGAGCACGCCGACGCCGTTCGCGCCCGACGTGTGCGCCACGATGGTGCCGCGCCGCACCACGCCCGCGGACGCCAGACCGCGCGCCAGCCCCGCCAGCTCGGTATCGGGCACCGCCAGCAGCAACAGCTCACTGCGCGCGGCGACCTCCTCGACCGGCAGGATCTCCGAATCGGGCAGCCGAAGCCGGGCACGATGCTTGGAGGCATCGGAAATGGCCGAGACGCCGAATACGACGTGCCCGGCTCGCTCGAGCGCGGCGCCGAGCGCGGAACCCACGCGTCCCGCCGAGACGATTCCCACCGTCAGGCGTGCGGGCGCAGGGTCGAAGCCCGAAGCCGCGTTGTCAGAAGTCACACTTCTCGAGGTCAACACTGTCCTCTCGATGTCGTTCCAGTCCCGCGCCGCGGGTACCAGACGTTACGACCCGAGGATATCGGCCCGAAGTTTGCCGATGCCATGCCCCCCGACCGTGATTTGAAGAACAGTGTCTTTGGCGCGCTGGCGCGCGCGGGTTCGTAAGACTCGCCCTGGGGGTGGCTGGGAGCGCGGGGGTCGGCCTGTTTGTTCCTAGGTTTCGCGACTGGCGTGCGCAGCGTTCGTGTCGCTTGCCAACGGTCGTGAAGGTTGTCAGCCGTGGCCGTTCTGTTCCGACTGGAGGTTGGCCATGATCTCCGCGACCGAGAGGCGGCGGGAGGCGTTGCCGGAGTCGGTGTCGGGGTCGACGCGGCGGCGACGGCGGGAGCTCGCGGTGCCGACGGTGGGTGCGGGCTGCGGGGTGGGTAGTGGTCCGATGGTCGGGCGCGGGGCGGAGTCGCCGTCCATCGGGGGGAGGCGCGGCGGGACGGACGATTCGGCGGGCGCTTCCTGGCGCTCGACCGGGTCGGTGAAGGCGTCGGACCAGCCGCCGGGGACGCTCGCCTGCTCGGGAGTGTGGGTGCGGTGGTCGGTCGCGTCGTTCCGGTACCCGTTCTGGTACTGGACGTTCGGGTATCCGGCGTCCTCGTAGTCGGCGTACTCGTCGTCGCGGTAGTCGCCTTCGGGGTAATCGGCTTCGGAGTAGTCGTCTTCGGGGTAGTCGTCTTCCGGGTAGTCGTCGACCGAGACGACCGCGGTCTCGGCGGTGACCGGCTCGTCGAAGGGACTTGCGAAGACGGGGGGCGCCGGGTGACCGGGTTCGAAGATCGGGGTCACCGCGCTGCGCGAGTGCTGCTGGTGCGGACCGGCCCATCCGTTGGCATTCGCGGAGCTATCGTTCGCCGGATCGCCGTAACCGCTCGTCAACTCCTGGATTCGGGTGGCATCGGCGCGCAGTGCCGGGCGATCCATCGGCAGATCGCCGTCGAAGAGGCGTTGCAGACTCTGCCGCAACACCGTCAACTCGGCCCGCAGCGCGGCCATCTCCGCCGCGTCGGCGCCCACTTCCTCGCGCACCCTGGTCTCGACCCCGAGCTCGTATTCACGCCGCGCGGTGATCTCGCGCTCGAGCTGCAGTTCGTACACCGTCTGCAGATCACGCACTTTCGCCTTGTCGACATCGGCGTCTTTGCGGTACTTGGTGGCGGCCAGCGCGCCGATCGCGGCCGCCCACAGGGCGGCGATCAGACCGATCCTGATGAACTGCAGGCTATTGCTGAACACCAGGAAAACACTGGCAATCAGACCGAGCAGTATCACAGCGCCGACGAACAGTTTTCCCGCTTGATCCCGTCGTGGACGGGAAGTGCTGCTACGGGAGGGTGAAACCATGCACGCCAGGGTAGCGGGGTTGGCGGTCCACGCCCAGAAACTGGTCTGTCGCTTCCATTCGGAATATTCGCTAAGTAGTTGCCGGTTCGTCCGGCGGCTCGTCGGGCGCCCGGCAGCAATACTCGAGCCACAGCGCGGCGGCCACCAGCGCGATGCCTGCCAGCATGCCGACGATCGCGCCGGGCGAATCGGCGGCGGCCGCGCGCAGGGTGCCGCGCTGCGGGAAGACCCAGCACAGGAAACCGAGCCAGACGCCTGCCGCGATCGAACCCACCTGTAGCGACGCCTTCGCCAGCGCCACGGCGCGCGCCACGGTGATCGGATGCAGCTGGTGCCGACCGTCCCCGATCTCTTGGTCGTTGACCCTGGCGCGGATGACGAAGGCGAGCGCCACCTCGATGGCGGCCACCGGATACAGCGAAGCGCCCGCGTAGACGGAGATCGGCGGGAAGTTCGCGTAGGCGACCCTGGTGGCGATCCACGCGACGACCGCGGCGATCAGCACGTTGGCCCCGAGATCGAGCGCACGGGTCGGCTTGAGTTTCACGACGCGGCTCCCCCCGCGGTCCGGTGCAGCGACAGCTCGGTCCGGTGCACGCCTGCGCGCTCGTCGGCGGCGAGCGCGGCGAGCCATTCCCGGATCGGCCGGTCCACGCCCTCGACGGTCAGCCGCGCCTCGGGTTCCACGTCCAGCCACGGGATCAGCACGAAGGCTCGGTTGTGCGCCTGCGGATGCGGCAGCGTCAGCTCCGGATCGGCGCTGACGCACGGCACCGGCCCCGACGGACCAGGCTCGGCGCACCACACCACGTCCACGTCGAGAGTGCGTGCGCCCCAACGCACCTCGCGCACCCGGTGCGCGGCCCGCTCGAATTCCTGTCCACGGCGCAGCCAGCCGAGACAGTCCAGCTCCGGATCGTCCACCAGCACTACGGCATTGAGGAAATCGCCTTGGTCTACGCCGCCCCACGGCGCGGTCGAGTAGACCGGCGACACCGCGACGACGCGATCCGCGAGCCCGTCGACCACACTGCGCAGATGCGCGAGGCGATCCCCCATGTTCGAGCCGATCGACAGGACGGCGCGACTCATTCGGCGCCCTCGCGGACGCGTGCGGTCACCACGCGAACATCGGCGAAGGTGTGCGGGATGGGGGCCGACGGCTTGTGCACCACCGCCTCCACCGCACGGATGCGCGGATCGGTCATCACATCGTCGGCGATCTCGGCGACCACCGTCTCGATCAGATTGCGCGGTGTGCCCTGCACGATCCGCACCGCACGCTCGGCCAGCGCGCCGTAATCCACCGTGGCGGCCAGGTCGTCGGAGGCCGCGGCCGCCGTGAAATCCACCCACACGGTGAGATCGACCACGAACTCCTGGCCGTCGCGGCGCTCGTGCTCGAAGACCCCGTGGCGTCCGAACGCGCGCAACCCGCGCAGCTCGATCCGGTCCGGCCCGGACGGTAGAGCGCGATGCTCCCCCGGTCGGCCCTCGTGGGTCACCGGTGCGGTGGGCGGGTTCATCCGAGGGCTCCTCGCGAGGTCGGCCGGGCGGCACGCTGCCAGGCGTCGGTGACGGCGATCGCGTCCAGCGAGGCGCGCACGTCGTGCACGCGAACTCCCCAGGCGCCGTGCAGAGCGGCCAGGGCCGAGACCGTGGCGGTGGCGACCTCCCTGCCGTCCGGCGGCCGCGGGCCGTCGGCGTCGGCGAGCAGGGCGCCGAGGAAGCGTTTGCGTGAAGCGCCGATGAGTATCGGCAGGCCGTCGGCGACGAATTCGGGCAGCGCGCCGAGCAGCGCCCAGTTGTGGTCGGCGTTCTTGGCGAAACCGAGACCGGGATCGAGGATCAGCCGCGACGGGTCGACCCCCGCGGCGGCGGCCAGCTCGACCTGCGCGGTCAGCTCGGCGCGCACCTCGGCCACGACGTCGTCGTAGTGATCCGCCGGGCCGGTGTGCCGGTAGTCCGCGCCCGCCCGCCAGTGCATGAGGATCCACGGAACATCAGCGGCGGCAACGACTTTCACCATCTCGGGATCGGCGCGACCGCCGGAGACGTCGTTGATCACCGAGACGCCCGCGTTCAGCGCCGCCTCGGCCACACTCGCCCGCATGGTGTCTACGCTGGTCGGCACGCCCGCCGCCACCAGACCGCGAATGACCGGCGCGACCCTGGCCGCCTCGGTCTCCGGGTCGACGCGGTCCGCGCCCGGCCTGGTCGACTCACCGCCGACGTCGATGATGTCGGCGCCCGCCCGGTACAGCTCGATGCCGTGCTCGATCGCGAGGCCACGATCGAGATAGCGCCCACCGTCGGAGAACGAATCGCTGGTGACGTTCACGACGCCCATCACCACGCAGCGGCGGCCGCCGCGCGCTATGACGTTCGTGCGACCGGACACCGCGGCCTCCCTCACCGGCGCAGGATCAGTTCGAGTGCCTCGGCGCGCGAGGCGGCGTTGGTCTGCAGCAGGCCGCGCACGGCCGACGTGGTGGTGCTCGCGCCCGGCTTGCGGATGCCGCGCATGGCCATGCACAGGTGCTCGGCCTCCACCACGACGATCGCGCCGCGCGGCTCCAGCTTGCGCATGATGGCGTCGGCGATCTGGCTGGTCAGCCGCTCCTGCACCTGCGGACGTTTGGCGTAGAGGTCGACCAGCCTGGCCAGTTTGGACAGGCCGGTGACCCGGCCGTGCTCGCCCGGGATGTATCCGACGTGGGCGACGCCGTGGAAGGACACCAGGTGATGTTCGCAGGTGGAGTACATCGGAATGTCGCGCACCAGCACGAGCTCCTGGTGTCCCTCGTCGAACGTGGTGTTCAGCACCGCGTCCGGCTCCTGGTAGAGCCCTGCGAAGGTCTCGCGGTAGGCGCGCGCCACGCGGGCGGGCGTTTCGATCAGGCCGGGACGGTCCGGATCCTCACCGATCGCGATCAGCAATTCCCGAACGGCAGCTTCGGCCCGGTCCTGGTCGAACGGCCGCCCCGTCTCGAGTGCGACCAGTTCGGACCGGGTCGGCACAGGCGCGGAATCGTAGCGCTCGACCTCGTCGCGACCGTTGAGCGCCGAGCCGACGGCTTGGTTGTTGGCCGACAATCGAGGACACCTCCAAAATCTCGGGCGCCGGCAATCACTCGGCACCCCGATGGTCGAGCGTAATCGGCGCCCGCTCAGCGCCGTCCGTTCGGTCCATCCCACTCATGGTTCTCGCCCTCGCCGCGCTGGCTGGAACGACCCGGCTCCTCGTAGCCGTCGTGGCCGTAGCCACCGCGCTCCTGGCCGGAAGCGTCCTGCTGCGGGTTGCTCCACGGCTGGTAGCCGTGCCGGGACTCGCCCGGCTCGCTCCAGCCGCCGCCGTAACCCGGCTGGCCGGCGGGCTGCTGCGATTCCTCCCGCGGCGGCCAGCCCGGGGCCGACCAACCGGCCGGAGCGCCGTAGTCCGGACGCGAGCCGTGCGTGCCGCCCTGACGCGGGTACGCCTGGGTCGGCGCATGCGGCGCCGGGTAGCCGCCGGACGCGGGCTGGCCCGGGTAGCCGTACTGCGGCTCGGGGTGGCGGCCGCCGTCCTGCGGATAACCGTTGGCGGGCACGGCCTCCCGCTGAGTGGCGGCGGCCAGCGACGGCTGCACCGGCTCCGGCGGCCAGGACTCGCCGCGTTCGGCGGCCATCTCGCCCGGCGTCTTCACCGGTGGCTTGTCCGAGGGGACGCGCTCGCCGAAGTCGTTGAACGCGGTGATCCTCGGGCGCTTCTCCACCGCGGCGAGGACCTCCTCGAGATCCTTGCGGTGCAGGGTCTCGCGCTCCAGCAGAGCGGTGGCCAGGTCGTCGAGCACGTCGCGGTACTCGTTCAGGATCGCCCACGCCTCGGTGTGCGCGGCCTCGATGAGGTTGCGCACCTCCTCGTCGATCTCGCGTGCGACCTCGTGCGAGTAGTCCGAGCCCATGCCCATCGACCGGCCGAGGAACGGGTCGCCCTGCTCCTGGCCGTAGCGGACGGCGCCCAGGCGCGCGCTCATACCGTACTCGGTGACCATCGCGCGGGCGATCTTGGTGGCCTGGTCGATATCGGAGGACGCGCCGGTGGTCGGCTCGTGGAACACCAGTTCCTCGGCCGCGCGGCCGCCCATCGCCATGACCAGGCGGGCGATCATCTCCGAGCGGGTCATCAGGCCCTTGTCGTCCTCGGGCACCGTCATGGCGTGGCCGCCGGTGCGGCCGCGGGCCAGGATGGTGACCTTGTAGACCGGCTCGATGTCGGGCATCGCCCAGGCCGCCAGGGTGTGGCCGCCCTCGTGGTAGGCGGTGATCTTCTTCTCGTGCTCGCTGATGATGCGGCTCTTGCGGCGCGGGCCGCCGATCACGCGGTCGACGGATTCCTCCAGCGACTCACCGGTGATGACCGCGCCGTTCTCGCGTGCGGTGAGCAGCGCGGCCTCGTTGATGACGTTGGCCAGATCGGCGCCGGACATGCCGACGGTCCGCTTGGCCAGGCCGTCCAGGTCGGCCTCGGTGGAGATCGGCTTGCCCTGCGAGTGCACCCGCAGGATCGCGCGGCGACCGGCCAGGTCGGGGTTGCTTACCGGGATCTGCCGGTCGAAGCGGCCGGGGCGCAGCAGCGCGGGGTCGAGGATGTCGGGGCGGTTGGTCGCGGCGATCAGGATGATGCCGGTGCGGTCGCCGAAGCCGTCCATCTCGACGAGCAGCTGGTTCAGCGTCTGCTCGCGCTCGTCGTGACCACCGCCGAGGCCGGCGCCGCGCTGGCGGCCGACCGCGTCGATCTCGTCGACGAAGATGATGCACGGGCTGTTCTGCTTGGCCTGCTCGAACAGGTCGCGCACGCGGGAGGCGCCGACACCGACGAACATCTCGACGAAGTCCGAACCGGAGATGGTGAAGAAGGGCACACCCGCCTCGCCCGCGACGGCGCGCGCGAGCAGCGTCTTACCGGTGCCGGGCGGGCCGTAGAGCAGAACGCCCTTGGGAATCTTCGCGCCCAGCGCCTGGTAGCGCACGGGGTTCTGCAGGAAGTCCTTGATCTCGTAGAGCTCTTCGACGGCCTCGTCGGCGCCCGCCACGTCGGCGAACGTGGTCTTGGGCATGTCCTTGGACAGCTGCTTGGCCTTGGATTTGCCGAAGCCCATCATGCCGCCGCGGCCGCCGCCCTGCATGCGGGCCATCACGAAGATGAACAGGCCGAGCAGGATCACCATCGGCAGCACGAACAGCAGGATCTGGGTGAACCAGCTCTCCTGCTTGACCTCGGTGTTGTAGGGCGCGCCGGACTTCTGCACGGCGTCGAAGATCTGCGCCGAGGTCTCACCGCCGCCCGGGTACTTCGCGATGATCTTGTTCTGGCCGCCGGTCGCGTCGTTGCCGTTGTTCAGCTCGATGCGCAGCTGCTGTTCGCGGTCGTCGATCTGGACGTTCTTGACGTTGCCCTTGTCGTCCAGCTGGCTCAACGCAACGGAGGTATCGACGCTCTTCCAGCCGCGCGTGTCATTGCCGAAGTAGCTGAACGCATAGATCACGAGCAAGATGCCCGAGACTATGGCCAGGGTGCGGAACACTGTCTTGCGGTTCATAGAGCGTAGGCCGGGCGGCCAGTCCTTTCCGGTGTCTCCGGGTTCTGCCTAGCGAAACGTCGGGCGCGTCGTGGTGCATTCCGCCCGGTCCTACCCGATTCCGGGAGGGTTCGGATGCGGACAAGCCACGTTACCGCGTACGGTCTACTCGATACATCGCGCAGTTCGGCAGTTGGTGCAGTTCGACAGGTAAACGGTCGGAGGACGACGGTGGTTCCCGATTCCTCGCTCCGGTTTACCTCGAGTGGTCACAATCATGGCATGTTCGGCCTATCGTGAGCGACGACACAACATCGCGGCGCGACCGACGGGCACAGAGGCGGACCCCAAAAGGCCCCGGGAGCGCCGCGCGAAACAACACAGCGGCGTGAACGATGGGCACGAAGGCGGCAGCTTGTGTACGACCCCGAAGGGCCTCGGGAAGACCGCGCAATACAACCGCACGCAATACCAGACAGCGGTGTGAACGATGGGCACGCGGCGCCGCGGAACAGAGACGACAGCGGCGCGCGAGCGACACAGGGACGTGACGGCTCGCATCACGACGAAGAGCCCCGGGAACACCGCACCTCGGACCAGAGCGCAGGGGGTATGGACATAGTCGAGCTACGGACACCCACAGCGATAGTGCGCCACGGCCGCGGACGGCTGATCGTTCTGCGACCGGGCAGCGAGGGCGAGCGCGTCTTGGACGTGCCGGTCACCGACCTGCTCAAGGTACGACTCAGCCGACGCGCGGACGACGCCGTCGTCATCGAGATCTATCTGCGCTATCCGACGCCGGTGCTCACGGGCGTACCCGCCGACCGCACGCCGCTTCCCGTACTGATCGCCGAGCACGACGTGCCCGCGGCGGCCGAGATCGTGGAGCGGATCAACGACCAGATCATGGCCGCCCAACGCATCGACGTGGCGGCGCCCGACCTGAGCCCGCCCGCGCCGACCTGGACCAAGACCGGTCCGACCCGCGCGGACGTGGATCGCGCGGTGCGCAGGATGGCGCCGCGGCGGGAGGCCAAGCCCGCGATCGCGGCGCTGCATCGCTACGTCACGGCCGACGAGTACGTACTGGAGACCGCGGTCACCGTGGCGCACCCGCCTGTCGGCACCGGTCCCGGCCTGCTCGCCGTGACCACCGGACGCCTGCTGTTCATCTCGATCGGTCCCGGCGACCGCTACGCGCACGAGCTGCCCATCCCGGCGGTGCTGTGGGCCAGGTCCACCGAGGGCGCGCCCGTTGCGCCGGGCGAGATCGGCGCGGCACGCGGCGAGACCGGCGTCGAGGTGCACGACGGCAACCTCACCATGCACTTCACCGGCACTGACCGCGCCGACACCGAGCGGGTGACGTGCGCGGTGAACTTCGCGGTCCGCCGCGACTCCGCCGACGGCGCGGCCGGGCCCGCCGATCCCGGTGTGGCGCAGCTGTATTCGGAATGGGAACTGCTCGTCGAGCGGCATTCGCTCGGCATGGTCGACGACGGGCAGTTCCAGCGCTACGGCCGCGGAATCCTGCGTTCCCTCCCGGACTCCGTAGCGACTCCCTGACCGCGCATGCCTGCGCCTCGCTGACGCTCGGCTCAGGCATGCGCGGAGCGCGCTGGCACATGGTTCGCTCACTACGTTCGCTCACGCCTGGTCCGGCCCCTTGTCGTTCAGCGCGATGCGGCGCCAGGGGCTGGTCGGGCGGGTCCACAGCCGAAGCAGTTCCATGCGCCGGTCCACGCCGCCGTTCTTGAGTTCGGCCAGGTCCTCGCAGGCCTGCCAGTAGGTCCATCCGGCGAGATAGGCGTCGCCGAACTGGCGCCAGTTGCGGTATTTGCGCTGCGCCAGCGGCAGTGCGCGCATGAGGTATCCCCAGGCCACGTCGGCTTCCAGATAGCCCGCCGTGAACGCCATGCGCGCGACCGCGACGACGCGAGCCAGATCCCAGGCGTGGATGTCGGTGGGCAGCGGGCGAGCCAGGTGGTCGGTGAAGCCGATCTTGATGGCCTGGGACCAGATGTCGTAGTCGCGGACCAGCGCCTCGGGGTTGTCCATGCCGCGGAACGAGCCGACCTGGCGCAGGAACGCGCGATGCCGGTCGGCGCGTTCGCCGAAGCGGTCGCGTTCGCTGGCGTTGATCGACGCCATGACGAGCGGATGCACCATCGCGTAAAGGGGAGCGTGCATACCGTCCAGCAACTGCTCCATCGACGCCTGCGCCTCGGTGCCGTCGGTGATGCCCCAGGCGCCGGTGAGGGTGTCGATGGCCAGCTCCCTGCGATCACCGAGCGGATGCTCCCGTTCGGGACCGAGCAGCAGGGCGTCGTGGAAGGCGTCCCAGCGGGCGGAGTAGAAACCGCCGAGCGAGAGGGCGCGCAGCTCGTCGTCGGATATCGCGGCACCGGACCAGTGGTCCTCTTCCCGCTTGTCGAGCTCTTCGTACGGGAAGGTCGTCAACGTGGGTATACCGCGGGGTGGCATGCCTCCGATTGTTCCCCATGGATCCGCTCTGGGCTGTGCTTATCGCCGACGCGTCCGCATCTTCGCGAGCGATGTCCCCAACTTCGCGAGAGAATTTCGACGCGCCTGTTTCTTGCCCTGACGCATCGGCGGACAGAGGGCTACTGTGCACGCATGTGTAAGAGCATCACCGTCCTGCGTGGCCTGGAACCTGCCGCTACCGAGCAGGAAATCTACGCTGCCGCACTGCAGTACGTGCGCAAGGTCGGTGGGGTTTCCGGCCTCAGCAGCACGACCAAAGCGGCCGTGGACAAAGCGGTGGCGACCATCGCCGCGGCGACAACGACGCTGCTCGCGGAGCTGCCGGACACCACGATCGCGCCGTCCACCGAACCGGCGGTGCGGCGATCCGAGCTGGACTAGACAGGGCCTAGACCCCGTAGGCCTCCACGCAGGCGAGCGCGACCTCCAACGGCAGGCTGCGCTGCTCGATCGGATGGCCGAGCAGTTCCTCGATCCGCTGGATTCGGTAGCGGACGGTGTTCTTGTGTACCCCGAGCAGTTTCGCCGTGGCCTCCGGGCTGCGATGACTGGCGAGGTAGGCGTGCAGGGTCCGGCGCAACCGGACCGCGTTGGCGTCGGAGCCGGCGAGCTCGCGCAGCTCGCGGTGGATCAGGCCGCGCATGGCGGCCTCGTCCGCTCCGGCGAGATAGGCGATCTCGACATCGCGGTAGGCGGTGACGCGCGTCCCGTCACCGGGGGCCAGCTCCGCGACGTGCCGCGCCGCGACCGCTTCCCGATGGCTGGAGCGGAAACCCTCCGCCCGCGCGGCGGGCACCCCGACAGCGATCCGCACCGGCGCGGACACGTGGGCGGCGAGGAGCTTCTCGAGCCTGCCGGGAGCGGCGAGATCGGAGGCGTGCGCCGCGTCGTCGAGACCGGCCCACGCCCACATCCCGCTGGCCCCGGAGGGCACGGTGAGCAGTAGCGCGCTGCCGAGTTCGGCGGCCACCCGCGCGGCTGCGCGGTCGAGCAGCCCGGTCGACTCCCCGTCACCGCCGGGTTCGGATTCGTCGGTCCACAGCACGAAAGCGAGATGCTGCCTGCCGAGCCGGTAACCGAGCCGGATCGAGGCCTGGTCGGCGTCGATGTCCTCCCCGGACAGCAGCGCGTGCACGGTCTCGGTGCGCCGGTTCAGCGCCGCGCGCAGCACCCGCTCACGCTCCTCCATATAGGTGTCGGTGAGCAGTTCCACCGACATGCTGACCCATTTGGTCGACCGGTCGAACAGCCGCAGCATGACGGCGCGCTCGATCTCCTGCGGTACGTCGCGCTGCTCGACGGCGTCGGTCATGTAGTCGAGCACCGCCTCCATGCCCGCGTGGTAGGTGCGCAGCAGCAGTCGCAGGTCGAAGCCGCGGCGGGCGATGGTGCGCGCGAAGGCGTGCGCTTCCTCGGGTAACGCGAATTCGAAGGTGTCGCTGGTCAACCCGCTCAGCATGGTCCTGGCGTGCGCCCTCGTGCTCGCGGCGAGGTCGCGGCTCATGTCGCGATCGGCCAGTTCCGGCACCCGCGCGACGATCGCGCCGTCGAGCCGGTCGACGACCTGATCGAGCGTGTCGGTCCGCATCGTCTCGTAGACGTAGTCGGCCAGCCAGTCGCGCACCACCGCGCTGTTCGGCCCGACGCGAACGCCCGGTCCCGAAGCGCCGGACGCACCTTCGACATTTTGTACTTTCGACACAATTCGACCCGTTCCGCTTGACAAGATGGGCCAAGAAACTCGCTCACCATTGTGTCACGATCATAGTTCAGTGAGCTGGTTCACAGCGCCGAGCGACTGGGCGCACACAACGTCAGTGGGAGAACAGCAGTGACCAACACCGAGTCCTCGCCGAGCACGGCGAAGAAGGCGTCCGCGCGCAAACCTGTCGCGAAGAAGGACGCGCCCGCCGTCATCGAGGTACGCAATCCCGGCACCGGCCAGATCGTCGGCACGGTACCCGCGCAGAGCGCCGACGAGGTCGCGGCGAAGGTGCGCGAACTGCGGCTCTACCAGCCGGAGTGGGAGGCCATCGGCGCCGAGGGCCGCAAGGAATGGCTGCTGAAACTCCAGGACTGGCTGATCGACAACACCGAGCATCTCGCCGACGTGCTCCAGTCCGAGACCTCCAAGCCGCGCGCCGACGCCCTCATCGATCCGTCCTTCGGCGCCGACCTGATCGGCTACTACGCGCGCCGCGCAGGCAAGTTCCTCGCCGACGACCACCCGTCGCCGCACAGTCCGCTGGCCCGCGTCAAGAAGCTCACCACCGCCTACCGGCCGTACCCGGTGGTCGGCGTCATCACCCCGTGGAACTTCCCGCTGGCCATGCCGGTGATGGACGTGATCCCGGCGCTCGCCGCGGGCGCCGCGGTGATCCTCAAGCCGTCCGAGGTCACCCCGCTGTCCGCGCTCGAATTGGCAAGGGGCTGGGCGGAGATCGGCGCGCCGCCGGTGTTCACCGTGGTCACCGGCGCGGGCGAGACCGGAGCCGCCGTGGTCGGCAATGCCGATTACCTCCAGTTCACCGGCTCCACCGCTACCGGCCGCAAGATCGCGGCGGCGTGTGTGGAGCGGATGATTCCGTACAGCCTCGAACTCGGCGGCAAGGATCCGGCCATCGTGCTCGCCGACGCGGACCTCGATCGCGCGGCGCACGGCATCGCCTTCGGCGGCATGTTCAACGCGGGTCAGGTGTGCATCTCGGTCGAGCGCGTCTACGTCGAAGCGCCCGTCTACGACGAGTTCGTCGCCAAGCTGACCGCCAATGTGCAGGCGCTGCGCCAGGGCATCGACGGTCGCGAGCTGAAGCACGACGTGGGCGCGCTGGCCAACGAGAACCAGGTGAACATCGTGCAGCGCCACGTCGATGAGGCGGTCGCGGCGGGCGCGAAGGTGCTCACCGGCGGCAAGCGCACCGGCCAGGGCACCTTCTTCGAGCCGACGGTGCTCGTCGACGTGGATCACAGCATGTCGTGCGTGGCCGAGGAGACGTTCGGCCCGACGCTGCCGGTGATGAAGGTCGCCGACGAGGCCGAGGCGATCCGGCTGGCCAACGATTCCGTCTACGGCCTGTCGGCCTCGGTGTGGACCGGTGACAAGGAGCGCGGCGAGCGCATCGCCCGCCAGCTGAACGCGGGCGCGGTGAACATCAACGACGTCTTCGCCAACCTGTTCAGCTACGCGCTGCCGATGGGCGGCTGGGGGCTGTCCGGCGTCGGCGCGCGCTGGGGCGGTGCCAACGGCGTGCGCAAGTACTGCCGCCAGCAGGCGATCACCAAGCCGATCCTGCCCACCCAGCAGAAGGAACTGTTCTGGTACCCGTACCAGAACATCAAGCTGCTCACCGCGCTCGGCGCCATGCGTGCCGCGGGCGCGCGCGGCCTGCGCCGCATCGACATCCCCGCACTGCTGAAGCTCAAGGGAGACAACAAGTGACCGACCCGGCGAAGATCCGAGGCAAAGTCGTCGTCATCACCGGCGGCGCTCGCGGCATCGGCCTGGCCACCGCCAGCGCGTTGCAGGCGCTCGGCGCCAAGATCGCGATCGGCGATGTCGACGAGACCACCGTCAAGGAATCCGGCGTCGCGCGCGGCTTCGAGCTGTACGGCAAGCTCGACGTCACCGACGCGAACTCGTTCGAGTCGTTCCTGGACGAGGTCGAGCGCACCCTCGGCCCGATCGACGTGCTCATCAACAACGCGGGCATCATGCCGACCGGCAAGCTGGTCGACGAGCCGGATCAGATCACCCGCCGCATCCTGGACATCAACGTCTACGGGGTGATCCTCGGCTCCAAGCTGGCGCTGGCCAGGATGCTGCCGCGCCGCAGCGGGCACGTCATCAACGTCGCCTCGCTCGCGGGCGAGACGCACATCCCCGGGCTGGCCACCTACAACGCCAGCAAGCACGCGGTGCTCGGCTTCACCGACACTCTCCGCGAGGAGTACCGCGACACGGGCGTGCGTTTCTCCTCGGTGCTGCCGACGCTGACCAACACCGAGCTCGGCTCCGGTGTGTCCGCGCCGAAGCTGCTGCGGCCCGCCGAGCCGGAGGAGATCGCCGACGCGATCGTCGGGCTGATCGAGACGCCGCGGTCCAAGGTCAGGGTCACCGCGGTGGCCGGGATCATCTCCCAGGTCGTCGGCCTGCTGCCGGAAGCCGTCGGCGACGGTATCGCGCGGGCGCTCGGCTCGAGTCGCGCGTTCCTCGACGACGTGGACGCCGACAAGCGCAAGGCCTACGAGGAACGAGCACGGGGCGTGTAAAGCCACCCGGGCGGGTCGGAAGGCGCTGTGATCACGGTTTGCCGTCGATCACAGCGCCTTCGTCATGTGTGCCGGATGTCGCACCCGGCGGGGTGGCTGGTGGCAGCCGCCGTCACTCGTTCTATGCAACCATACGGTCAAATTGTGACCAATATCACTCATTTCGGCCGTAACAAGATCCACCCGGTCAGCGACTGGTTTCTGTTCGGTGACTGAGTTAGCGGATCGCGCGGGGCCGTCCACAACGCAGATCACGGATCTGTAACATAAGCGCTGGTCAAGCGACCAAGGTATGCGGGCGGCGCCAATGCCGAGGCGGGTGCCGGAAATTCGCCGAGCCGATGGTGCAGATGACCACGTCAGGCAATATGCTGTCCCTAACAAACCTGCCGACTGTTTCGGCACCCGTATCCAAACTTTTCGGCCTGATAAGGCTGGAAATTGAGGACTGATTCTGATAGCAAGGGGCTATGGACCCGCATTTGCGCGACCTGCGGTATTTCGTCGCCGTCGCTGAGGAACTTCATTTCACCAACGCCGCTCAGCGGCTGCATATCGCACAACCGACTCTGTCGCGTCAGATCCGTCAGCTGGAACGCCAGCTCGACGTGGTCCTGTTCGACCGCAACCAGCGCAGTGTCGCGCTGACCGTCGCAGGCAAGGAATTGCTCGAAGGCGCCCGCAAGATCCTCGAACTCTGGGAGGTCACCAACGTCTCCCTGCAAGAGGCGGGCGAGGTGCTGCGCGTCGGCATCCAGTCCGCGCTCGGCCGCGGACTCCTCAACGACCTGGAGAGCGCCAGCGGCCACCGGCTGGCGCTGCACGCCGCCTCCTGGACCGACCCGTCCAGCGGTCTGGCCGGTCGGCAGGCCGACCTGGCCCTGGTCTGGCTGCCGCTGCCGGACCCGAACCGGTACCGCTGGGAAGTCCTGCGCACCGAGCCGCGCTGGGTGCTGCTACCGGAGAACCACCCGCTGGCCGATCAGGAGGCCATCGACTTCGCCGACCTGCTCGACGAGCCGTTCATCGCGCTGCCCTCCGAGGCGGGCGCGGTGCGCGACTTCTGGCTGGGCAACGACGCGCGCAACGGCCGCCAGCCCAAGATCGGCGCCGAGGCGGCCACGCCCGAGGACAAGCTGGAGGCCGTGAGCCTCGGTCTCGGTGTCTGCCTGCTCGCCGAGAACAACGTGCCGATGTACCGCTGGCCGGGCCTCACCGCGCGGCCGCTGATCGGACTCGCCCCGTGCGAGCTCGCGGTCGCGTGGCGGGCCGACGACGCTCGTCCGACCATCCTGGAATTCGCGGCGCGCGCCGTCGAGGGTGGCTTCTCCACCCAGCAGCCACTGGCCAGCTGACGTTTCCCGGCGCACCGTCAGCGCACGGTGCGCCGCCAGGGATGCAGCAGTTCGAGTTGGGCGGAAAGGCGCAGCACGGTGGCTTCGCTGCCGGGCGGACCGGCCAGCTGGGCGGCGACCGGCGTGCCGGAGTAGGGGTGCATGCCCATCGGCACGGAGGCGGCGGGCCAGCCGACCAGATTCCAGATCGGCGTGAACGGCGAGAAGCGGAAGCCGGTGAGCACATTGGCGAGCCAGCCTCTGCGGTGCCAGGCGCGCGCCCGCGGGGGCGCGGTGGCCAGCGTGGGAGTGATCACCACGTCGTAGTCTTCGAAGAATTCGAGCAGCCGGGCTTCGATGCGGTCGACCTGGGCGGCCCGCACCAGCCCGAGCCGCTGGACGAAGCGGCCGATCGCCAGATGACGGCGGGTGCGCGGTTGCAGACGTTCGGGATGGGCGAGGGTGGCGGCCTCGGGCAGCGCCACCGTCAGCCAGCGGAGCAGCAGTGCGAGTACGGCGTCGCCGTAGGGCAGCGCGGTCGTCTCCACCCGGTGTCCCGCGGCCGCTGCGACGGCCGCGGCTTTGCGCGCGGCGGCGGCCCAGTGCGGGTCGACGCGGGCCAGCCGGGAGGGCGGTGTGACGACCAGCGCGATGCGTAGTCGGCCGGGCGGTTCCAGGTCGGCTAGGTCCGGACGGGCGGCCATGACCGATAGCGCGAGCGCGGCGTCGCCGACGGTCGTCGCGAGCACGCCGTTCTCCACCATGCCGGCCCACGAGTCGACGCCGACCTCCGCGGGCACGGTGTGCCTGCCCGGCTTGATTCCGTAGACGCCACAGCTGGCCGCGGGGATGCGCACCGAGCCGAGGCCGTCGTTGCCGTGCGCCACCGGAACGAATCCGGCCGCGACCGCCGCGGCCGCGCCGCCCGAGGACCCACCCGTGCTGCGCGTGATGTCCCACGGATTCCTGGCGGTCCGGTGCTGGTCGTCGGTGGTCGCCCAGAGCCCGAGCTCCGGGGTCGTGGTGAGTCCGACGACGACGGCGCCCGCGTCGCGCAGCCTGCGCACCACCGGGTGGTCGGCCGTGGCCTCGCCGGTGTCGGTCGCGGCCGAACCGCACAGCACCGTTTCGCCCGTCACCGGGATGTTGTGCTTGATCGCCACCGGCACGCCCGCCAGCGGCAGCACGTCCAGATCCTCGCGCTGCTCCAGCGCGATGGCCTCGGCGACGGCGCGCTTGGCGCGCACCACGCTGAACGCGCCCGTTGTCGCGTCCTCGGTGGTGATGAGCTCGATAGCCGCGTCGACGACCTCGGTGGGCCTCAGCGAGCCCTCCCGCACAGCCGCGGCGATGACCGCCGCAGGCCCCCGCGGCGCCTCTGCTTCCCCGCCGGAATGCGGCCCCCCTGGCTCGCTCTCGCCCATGCGTACCTCCTGGGCGGACGGTTTTTCCGTACTAGCGGTTTCGGTGATTGCAGCCAAGCCCTCCGCTACCGCCGTAGCCTTGTTGTGCATGTGCTGATTCGCCCCCGTCGCATCGTCGTCGAAATCGGGTGATCCGCTGTTGTGGCGCAAGTTATCATTCCCGATACCGCTCGGGGGACGATGACGTCGGGTGTGGCGGATTTTATCCGGTACACCCAGCGATCGACAGTGCGGATTTCCCGATCATCCGCCACAGCTAGCAGGTCCGAGAATGAGTGCCGACTCCGATAGAAATACCCGTCCGGACACGGCTTCCGACACCGAGGCCGACGGCCGGTTGCGCAGATCCGATCTCGTCGCGGTCGAGGCCTTCGCCGCGGCGTGGGCCGCCGTGCTCGGCATCGCCCCAGATGAGGGGCCCGGACTACTCCCCGAGATCAGCGCGTTCCTCCCCGACGCGCGGACCCTGCGCCGTCAGGCGCTGATCGAACTGATCCGGGTGGATATGCGGTACCGGTGGCTGCGCAAGGCCGCGGCAGGACCGCCTCGTCCGGAAACACCCCCGCCAACGCCGCGGCGCAAACGATTGGCCGAATACTGCGCCGAATTCCCCGAGCTCGAACCACAGAACATACCAGCCGGTTTGGTGTACGAGGAATTCGTCGTCCGCCGTCAGAGCGGCGAGCGCGTCGACCCGCGGGAATGTCTGCTCGAATATCCGTCCCAAGCGGCCGAGTTACGCGATCTTCTGAATGCCGACGACATCGACCAGAGCACCCGCTGGGCCCCGCTGGAGGAATCGTTGCGAGCGCCGGGCGAGGACTTCGGCAGCACCGGCGGTGACGCCACCCGCGCCGCGCTCGACGACGCCACCCGCACCGCGCTCGCGTCCACCACTCCGCCTGATCGCACCGACGCGCTGAACCAAAACACCGCATCGGTTCGTGGTAGAGGCGTGAATCCCACGGCGGAGGCAACGAGTACCGCCGATCTGACCGGAACCGCAACCGCGATCGGCACCACGATGGGTACCGGGCCGGGTCGTCTCGACCCCCTGGACCGCATCGAGGTCGGCCAGCGCGTCGACGACTTCGACCTGCTGACCGGTCTGGGCAGCGGTGCGTTCGCCCGGGTCTTCCTGGCCAGGCAGCGCTCCATGCAGCGGCTCGTCGCGGTGAAGATCTCCGCCGACCGCGGCACCGAGCCGCAGACCCTCGCCCAGCTCGACCACGACTACATCGTGCGGGTCTTCGACCAGCGGCTGCTCGACGCGGGCGAAACGAGCGGGACCGCGCGGCGGTTGCGCCTGCTCTACATGCAGTTCCTCCCCGGCGGCACGCTGCTCGGCGTGTTGCGTTGGGTGCGCGCCACCTCGCCGGAGGAACGCAGCGGCCGGCTGCTGCTCGACGCGGTGGACGCGGCGATGGAGGAGAAGGGCGAGATCCGCCCGACCGATTCCAGCGTGCGCGCCGAGATCGCCACACTGAGCTGGCCGGAGACCGTCGCCTGGCTGGGCCGCAGGCTGGCCGAGGCGCTCGACTACGCCTCCGCGCACGGCGTGCTGCACCGCGACGTGAAGCCGGCCAACGTGCTGCTCACCGCCGAGGCCGTGCCGAAGCTCGCCGACTTCAACATCAGCTTCAGCCGC
Source organism: Nocardia sp. bgisy118 (assembly GCF_057708605.1). NCBI lineage: Bacteria > Bacillati > Actinomycetota > Actinomycetes > Mycobacteriales > Nocardiaceae > Nocardia > Nocardia sp. bgisy118. The sequence continues at coordinate 165,122 of NZ_JBYISM010000008.1, forward strand.
AATGTGGAGGGCACCAGCCCGGTCGCCTACTTCGGCGGCTCGCTGGCCTACATGTCGCCCGAACAGCTGGAGGCCTGTCATCCCGGCCGCGAGCGTTCCGCCGCCGACCTCGACACCCGCTCGGATATCTTCTCGCTCGGCGTGGTGCTGTGGGAACTGCTCACCGGCGCGAAGCCCTTCGACGACACCACCGCCGGCGCGGGCACCCGCGGCGACGACACCACGCTGGAGGCGATGCTGGAGCGGCGCAGCGTCGGGGTGGACGCCGCGGCGCAGGAGCGGATACCGAAGGACTGTCCCGCGGCACTGCGCCGCGTGTTGATGACCTGCCTGCGACCCGAGCGCAGCGAACGCTGGTCCGACGGCGCGACGCTGGCCAAACAGCTCGACCTGTGCCTGGACGAACGCGCGCGCGACCTGGTCGACCCGAAGCCGGGCAGCTGGCGGCAGCGGTTGCAGCCCTACATCATCCCGGTGCTGATCGTGGCGATCGCGCTGCCGAACATGCTGGCCTCGCTCTACAACATCCAGCACAACCAGAACCTCATCGTGGACCGAATGCCCGAGGACGCTCAGAGCACCTTCCTGATCATCACCGGTGTGGTGAACGCGGTGTTCTTCCCGATCGGGTTCTTCACCATCATCTACTCGTCGCGCTACGTACTCTCGGTGACCAAGGGGCTGCGCAGAGGCAAACGCTACGACCCGGACACCTTGCGCCGCGCCAGAACCGACACGCTGCGGCTCGGCGAGACAGCGGTGCTCATCCCGTTCCTGCTGTGGCTGCTCGCCGCGTTCACCTTCCCGATCGCGATGCAGCTGTCCACCGGCGGCATTCCCGCCCGCGCGGTAGTGCACTTCATGGCCTCGCTGCTGGTCTGCGGCGCGATCGCGGCGTCGTACCCGTTCTTCCTCGCGACCTTCTACCTGATCCGCAGCATCTATCCGATCTTCCTGCGGCACGGGGACATCAGCGTCGAGGACGCGGACCGGCTGCGCGGACTCGACCGGCGGGCCAACGGCTACCTGGCGATCGCCGCCTCGGTGCCGCTGCTCGCGGTGGCCGGGGTGACCTTCCTGCCGCCCGAAGACATCCCCATGGTGATCTTCGCGGTGCGTGTGCTGTGCGCGGGCGCCATCGTCGCCTTCGTCGGGTCGTATCTGCTGTTCCGTGCCCTCGAGGCGGACCTGCGCGCGCTGGAGCGGGTGGTCGCCAGCGGCGAGACCGGCCCGCAGCAGGGTGCGCAACGTCGCGCGCGCCGGTACGACAGTCGGCCGCGCGCCGCCGCGGAGCGGCCGTGACCGTCGCGCCCGTGAACCCGGTCGCCCGCTTCACCGCCGATTGGCAGCGCTGCCTGCTCGGTGCGGGCGCGAACCCGCCGCGCCTGGCCGACTACGTTCCCGACGGCACCGAGGTCAGGGTCGCGGTGCTCGCCGACCTGGTCCGCATCGACCTGCGGCACCGCTGGGGCGGCCGCGGGCCCGCGAAGCGCATCGAGGAGTACCGCAAGGAATTTCCCGAGGTCGGCAACAGTCCGGAGCTGGTCGACCTGGTGTGCGAGGAATTCATCGCCCGGCGCGGCCGCGGTCCGCTCCCGCTGGAGGAGTTCCTCGCGGAGTACCCCGAACTGGCCGACGCGGTGCGCGACCGGCTCACCGGCGACCACTATCACTCGGGAATGGTGCACGTCGATCGCGACCCCGGCGAACTCGCGCCAGGGCAGCGGATCGATGATTTCGACCTGCGGACCGAACTGGGCCGCGGCCGCGCCGGACGGGTGTTCCTGGCCAGGCAGCGGTCCATGCAGCGGGTGGTCGCGGTGCGGGTGGCCACGGCGGGCGGCGCGGACCCGCAGCCGATGGTCCAGCTCGATCACCCCCATATCGTCCGGGTATTCGACGAGCGGGTGCTCACTTCCGGCGGCGAGATCAGCAGCCTCGTCTACATGCAGTACCTGCCCGGCGGCACCGCGGCGGAGTTGTTGCGGCGTCGCCGCGCGGCCGACGCGGAGATGGGCGGCGCGCTGCTGCTCGGCGCGCTGGACGCGGCGATCGAGGCGAAGGGCGAGATCCGGCCCTCGGACTCCCTGGTGCGCGCCGAGCTCGCCACGCTCAGCTGGCCGGAAACGGTGGCCTGGATCGGCCGCCGCCTCGCCGACGCGGTGGGATACGCCGACCGTCACGGCATCGCCCACCACGCCATCGACCCGGCCAACGTGCTGTTCACCAGCGAGGGCATCCCCAAACTCGCCGACTTCACCCCCGGCGAAAGCACCGCCGCGCCGCCCGATTCCTCTGCCGCGCTGCGCGATTGGCTGGCCTATCGGTCTCCGGAACAGCTCGCCGCCGCGCTCGATCCCGACACCCCCGCGCCCGACACCCGCAGCGACCTCTACGCGCTCGGCGTCCTGCTGTGGGAATTGCTGACCGGAACACGACCTTTCGCCGACGAGCCCGCCACCGTCGAGGCCGCCCTTCGCACGCGCCGAGCGGGGGTGCCCGCGGCGGCGCTAGCGCAGCTGCCCGCCGACTGCCCGCCCGCACTGCGCCGCGTCCTGCTGACCTGCCTGGAGCCCGATCCGCGGCGGCGCTGGCCGAGCGGCGCGGTGCTGGCCGAGCAGCTGGATCTGTGCCTCGACCCGCGGGCCCGCGACCTGGTCGACCCGCCCGAGCGCAGCTGGCGGGTGCGGCTGCGGGCCTGGCGCGTGGTGCTGGTCGGCCTGGCCATCGCGGTGCCCAACCTGCTGGCCTCGGCCTACAACATCGACCACAACAACATGCTCATGCACAGCAGGCAGTCCGCACAGGCGCAGCGGCAGTTCGAGATCTACTCGGTGATCGTCAACGGCCTCGGCTTCGCCATCAGCACGGTGCTGCTCGTCTACCTGGCCAGATACCTGATCACGGTGCCGCACGGGTTGGCAGCCGGCGTCCGCTACGACAAGGACATGCTGCGCAAGGCACGCGCCGAGGCCGTGCGACTCGGGGACCGGGCCGCGCTGATCATCTTCACGCTGTGGCTGCTCTCCGGCCTCGTCTATCCGCTCGCCCTGCGCGGCACCACCGACCAGGTATCGGCCAGTGACTACACGCATTTCATGATCCTGCACACGGTCTCCGGCGTCATCGCGATGACGTATCCGTTCCTGCTGATGAACTTCTACATCGTTCGCTGCATCTACCCGATGTTCTTGGGTCAGGGCGGAATCGAACGAGCCGAGGCCGAGGATCTGCGCGCGCTGCGCCGCCGCAGTGGCTTGTATGTGCTGCTCGCCGCATCGGTTCCGCTCATCGCGGTCGCGGGGTCGACCCTGTTGAGCACCCCGGACCTGACCAAGATCATCGTCTCGCTGCGGATAATGTGCATCGCGAGCATCGTCACCTTCGTCGTGGTCTACCTGCTGTTCCGCGCCATGGAACGGGATCTGGACGCGCTGCGGCGGGTGACGGCGCCGGGTCTGTAGCCACGCACCCAGGAGCGCGATGAAGCCACCGTTCGGCAGGCTGGTCAGCCTGTCGCATGTGCACGATCCGGCGACCGCGCCGATCTTTCCCGGCGATCCGGAATTCCGAATTGACGTCGTCGCCACCGTGGCCGACGACGGCTACTACCTGCGGTACATCCAGCAGGGCGAGCACACCGGGACCCATTGGGGCGCGCCGATCCACTTCCATGCCGACGGGCTCGCCGCCGACGAACTGGAACCCGCCGACCTGCTGCTGCCCGCCGTGCGCATAGACGTGCGCGAGCAGTGCGCGGCGGACCGCGATTACGCCGTCACGGTGGACGATCTGCGGCGGTGGGAGTCGCAGCAAGGCCGCATCCCGGACGGCGCCGCGGTGATCGCGTGGACCGGATGGGACGCCAAATGGGGTGGGCCGGAATTCGTCGGCACCGGCGAATCGGCAGGTCGCCAGCCGGGTTTCGCGGTCGAGACGATGGAATGGCTGCTGCGCACCGGGCGGCTCGGCACACGCGGCGCACTCGGCATCGACACCTTCGGCCCCGACCTCGGCGCCGACGACTCCTACACCGTCTCCAAGCTGCTCTACCGCGAGCGCCGGATCAGCCTGGAGTGCCTGGCGAATCTGGCGGAACTGCCGACGACGGGCGCGTGGATCCTGGTCGGCGGCCCGCTCTACCGTGGCGGATCGGGCTCACCGGCAACGATTTTCGCGCTGCTGCCCTGAATCGACCAGGACCCGTCGACTCAGGACCCGCCGTACACCTTCGGGTCGAGCGTGCCGATGTAGGGCAGGTCGCGGTAGCGCTCGGCGTAGTCGAGGCCGTAGCCGACGACGAACTCGTTCGGGATGTCGAAGCCCACGTGGGCGACCTCGACGTGGGTGCGCAGCGCGTCCGGCTTGCGCAGCAGAGTGACCACCTCGAGCGAGGCCGGGTTGCGGGTGGACAGGTTGCGCTTGAGCCAGGACAGGGTCAGGCCGGAGTCGATGATGTCCTCGACGATCAGCACGTTGCGGCCCGCGATGTCCTTGTCCAGGTCCTTCATGATCCGCACCACGCCCGACGACGAGGTGGACGAGCCGTAGGAGGAGACGGCCATGAACTCCATCTGGGTCGGAATGGGCAGCGCCTTGGCCAGATCGGTCATGAAGAAGATCGCACCCTTGAGCACGCCAACAAGCAGCAAATCGCCCTCGGGTGCGTCGGCCGGATAGCGCTTGGCGATGAGCTCGGCCAATTCCTGCGTCTTGGCGGCGATCTGTTCCTCGGTGATCAGCACCGACGCGATGTCGTCCCCGTACACGTCAGTTGGTTTCCCTTCCTGTGCGCCGCTGGTTTCGATCGATCCCGCTCGGCATCAGTCACTTGCGCGGGCATCGGTCGTGTCCACGCAATGTCAGCCTGCCATGTTCGCGCGCCGCAACCAACCTCGTGTCCGGTGACCCGCCGCCGACGGCGACGCCGCCCTGCCCGCGCCACGCCGTCACCAGGGCGTCCACCGCACGTAAATGCTTGTCGGTCAGGTTTTTCGCACCGCTGTCCAACAGCCAGGACCGGATCGCCCTGCGGCGCAGCGCGGCGGGGGCAGTGGCGAGCGTCTCGATGGACAACGCCACCTCATCACCGACGGTCCCGGGCACCCTGGCAGCCTCCAGCAACTCATCGGCAAGCACGTCGAGCAGCGCGCCGTCCTCGCGCAGCTGCTCGGCGGTGCGGGCCAGCGCGGCCGCGACACCGCCGCCGAGCACGTCCTCGAGCAGGGGCAACGCCTCCGTGCGCAGCCGGACCCTGGTGAACTCGGGCGACAGGTTGTGCGGGTCCTCGTGTGGTGTGCGACCGAGGTCGGCGCACATCTGCCTGGTCGTGGCTCGCCGGATGCCGAGCAGGGGCCTGCCCCACGGTTCCGCGTAGGCCGCCATGCCGTGAATCGAGCGTCCGCCGGAACCGCGCGCGAGGCCGAGCAGCACCGTCTCGGCCTGGTCGTCGAGGGTGTGGCCGAGCAGGACGGGCGCACCCTCGCGGGCGGCGTCCAACGCCCGGTACCTGGCCGTCCTAGCCGCCGCTTCCACACCGCCCTCGACGCCGACGTCCACCGCGAGCACCCGGGCCGACCGGCAGCCGAGCGCGAGCGCCGCCGCCGCGGCGTCCGCCGCCACTTGCCCCGAGCCGTCTTGCAGGCGATGGTCGACGATCAGCGCGTGGACGTCCCCCATCTCGACGACCGCCGCGGCCGTCAGCGCGAGCGAGTCCGCCCCACCGGACAGGCCGACCGCGACCGCCGCACCGGCGGCCAGGTACTCCCCCGCCCAGGCCCGCACCGCGCGCCTGACCTCGAGCACCGCCGCGGTTTCCGGCAGCCTGCGCGGCTCGCCCGAACCAGGGTTGCCCGCGGTCGACCCGGTCGCCTCGCGCGGCCCGGGCGTCGCTCGTACGGCACGGCCCATGCCGAGGACATTACCCATCCTCTGCTCGACACGATGCCGGGACCGAAGCGCGAATCCGGCCGTTCACCCCGCGAAAAGCAAGCAGCACCGAAGTTTCCGTTCGCCGGGCCCCGATCGCGCGGCCTGCCCGGCGAACGCTCAGCCCAGCACGCGGGCGATCCAGCGGTCCGGGTTCTCGATCTCGTCCGGCAGGGGCAGGGTCTCGGGGTTCGTCCACACGACGTTGAACCGCTCCATGCCGACGCGGTCGACGACGTGATCGACGAAAGCCTTGCCACGGACGTACTGGGCGACCTTGGCGTCCACGCCGAGCAGGGCGCGCAGCAGGCGTTGCAGCGGGTTGGTCGGGCGCTTGCGGCGCTTGTCGAAGGCCGCGCGGATCTGCCCGACCGACGGGATGACACTGGGGCCGACGGCGTCCATCACGTGGTCGGCGTGGCCTTCGAGCAGGGTGCCGAGCATGAGCAGCCGATCGAGCGCCTCGCGCTGCGGCGGCGCCTGGGTGGCGCGCAGCAGACCGACCACGCCGCGGGTGGCCGGGTCGTCGTGCGCGGTGCCGCGGCGGCGGTCGCGCAGTTCGTCGACCAGTCGGCCCAGCATGTCGGCCACCGGCTCGTCGCCCACCTCGGAGAGCACATCGACATTGGTCCGCATGTAACCGGCCAGCCAAGGGGCGGAGGAGAACTGCACCCGGTGGGTCACCTCGTGCAGGCACACCCAGAAGCGGAAATCGCTCGGCGGGACGCCGAGCGCGCGCTCGACGGCCATGATGTTCGGCGCGACCAGCAGCAGCGTGCCGTCCGGTCCGGTGAAGGGGTCGTACTGGCCGAGGATCGCCGTGGAGAGGAAGGCCAGCATGGCGCCCGCCTGCACGCCGGCGGGTTTGCCCGCGAGCAGGCCGCGGCCGTGCGGATCGCCGCCGGTGCCGGTGAGCTGGGCCATGGAGTCGGCGGCCGCGCCGATCCAGCCGGGCCGGTCGACGATGCGCGCCGCGGGCACAGGCTGGTCGTCGAGCAGGCCGCTCACCTGGCGGACCGGAATCTCGGCCCGCACGGACGCCTCGGCCAATTCGGCGACTACCTGTTCGGCCGAATACCGCGAGGTGCGCGGCCCCGGCGGAACCAGGGCCGATCCGGTGCGGGCGGCCAGCCGCCAGTCGACGGCGCCGGACAACCCGGAGTGACGCCGCTGCGCCTTGCCGTCCGATACCGAATCGGCGAGAGCGGATTCGCGAGTATTGTCAGCGCCTTCGAACATGGTCAACCACCCGTCACGAGCATCCACAGTTGCGCAGCGTGCCTGCGATGGCGTCCAACGCGGGCCTGCTCACCTCCGGCGGCCGATCGTTCGACATCAACGCGAAGGCCAGCACCCGGCCATCCCGGTCGAGCACATACCCGACCAACGTGCTGGCCACCGTGAGAGTTCCGGTCTTGGCGCGCACCCACCCGGCGCCGCCCCTGTTCTGGGTGACGTACCGGCTGGCCAGCGAGCCCGTCGCGCCCGCGACCGGCAGATCGTCGAGCATCGGCGCCAGCGTGGCGGAGAGCTTGTCGCCCGCGGGCCGTGCCTTGGTGCCCGCGGGCGTGTCACCGGCCGACTGGGCCGCGGTGGCGACGATCTTGCCGAGCAGGCGCGCGGGGATGCGGTCGTCCGTCGAGAGTCCGCTGGTGTCGTGCATCACCACCCCGTTCGTATCGAAGCCCGCCTTCACCAGTGTGGCGGCCACGGCGGCGACCGCGCCGTCGAACGACGGTTCGTACCCGGTCGCCAGGGCGATTTCCCGGCCGATGGTCTCGGCGAGCACGTTGTCGGAGTGGACCATCATGTCGCGCAGCCGGTCACGCAGCGGCGCGGACTGCACGCTCGCCACCTCGGCCGCGTCCGGCGCGGCCTTGCCCGGGCGCACCCGGCCGGGGTCGAGCCCGAGTTCGGCGGCCAGCCTGCGTCCGGCGTCCAGCGCGGGCGTCGCGGTGCGCGGGGAGTACTCGACGAGCGGGTCGAGGCGGCCGCCGTCGATCATCACCGATTCGATCGGCGCGATGGAGCCGCCGGGGATGTCGGCGTCCTCCCAGCCCTTGGCCATGGTCGCGCCCGCGAAGGCGGTGGTGTCGACGACGATGGTGTCCACCGCGCTTCCGGAGAAGCGGATCTGCGCGACCAGGTCAGCCAGGCGCGGCCCGTTCGGGTAGTAGCCCTTGCCGTCGGCCTGCGCAGTGAGCGTCGGATCGCCGCCGCCGACCAGAACCAGTTCGCCGGGCGCCGCACCGGCGACCACCCTGGTGGCGACCCGCTGGTCCGGGGGCAGCGCGAGCAGCGCGGCCGCGGTGGTGAGGATCTTGGCGGTGGACGACGGGATCATCGGCGTGCCGGGATCCTGGCTCCACAGCGTGGTCCCGCTGTCGGCGTCGGTGACGATGCCCGCGAACGCGCCCAGATCCGGATTGCCCAGCGCGGGCCCGAGTGCGGCGACGACCCCGGCCGGACTGGGCGCGGGCGCGTCCGACGGCGCGGGCGCCACCTGTGGGAACGGCTCGACAAGGGCGGGCGGCGCGGCGACGGTCAGCCCACCGTGCCGGAATTCCGGCGTCCACGGCTCGATGACGACCAGCGCGCCCGCGGCGGCGATCAGCAGCACCGCGAGGGTGACCCCGAATCCCATCCATGTCCTGCGGCGTCGCCGCGCGGCCAAGTCACCGATATTCCTCTTGTTCCCACCAAACACGTGCCCGTCGTCTCCCTGACTCGGCTGACGCGCACCACCGTGGCGCATGCCCTTCGAAACCTCGGCCCCACCGATCACACTATCCTCGTTTCGCTACCGTTCCCCCGAACAACCTGGCGAGTCGGCGGTCGTGCCTGCTCGAGCCACCGGATGCAGCACAGAAGGAGATGGCGTGGAGTTCGACGTCACCATCGAGATCCCCAAGGGTTCTCGCAACAAGTACGAGGTCGATCACGAGACCGGGCGGGTCCGCCTCGACCGATTCCTCTACACCTCCATGGCCTACCCGGCCGACTACGGCTTCATCGAGAACTCGCTCGGCGAGGACGGCGACCCGCTGGACGCGCTGGTCCTGCTGCCCGACTCGGTGTTCCCCGGCGTGATCGTCGAGGCGCGTCCGGTCGCGATGTACAAGATGGAGGACGAGGCGGGCGGCGACGCCAAGGTGCTGTGTGTGCCCGCGGGCGATCCGCGCTGGGACCACATCCAGGACCTGGCCGACGTGCCGGAGTACGAGCTCTCGGCGATCAAGCACTTCTTCGAGCGCTACAAGGACCTGGAGCCTGGCAAGTTCGTGAAGGGTTCGGAGTGGGTCGGTCGCGCCGAGGCCGAAGCCGAGGTGGCGGCCTCCTTCAAGCGCCTGGAGGAGAAGGGCGGCCACTGAGCCACACGACGAAGGCGGGAGGTCCGTACGGACCTCCCGCCTTTTTCGTTGTCCCGCATCGTGCCGCCCCCGAACGCGAAGGGGGACGCCCGGCTTGTGCCGGACGTCCCCAGGAATCCGATCACGGTGCGGCAGCGCCGTTTACGGATGGTCTCGTGAGCCGTCAGTAGTAGATGTAGAGGTCCCAGCCGTCCCAGGCCTCGACGCACTCCCAGTAGTAGCCGCCGGTGCTGGGCGAGACGCCGTCGGCGCGGCAGGCTTCGAAGGTGGCGTAGGTGCCGATGTAGGTGGCGCCGTAACCCGCGGCCTGGTAGGTCGGCGCGGCGTTCGCCGTGGCAGCCGTCGACACCCCGGCGACGGCTGCGGTGGCAAGAAGGCCAGCGGCGAGGAAGGACTTGAATCGCATTTCACTGCTCCTGGAAAGCGAGGTTTGAAGTTGACTCCTCAAAAGGTAGGCGGGAAAACGACCGCGAACAGCCACCCCTAGGGTTCGATCACCCCAGCCCTCGGGCGATTCCACCTTCTCTACCCTTCGCGGCGTTTCCCCCGCTACGGCCGACCGGAGACGTACGCGACCGGAGGCCGAGGTAGTGCTGGCACTACCTCGCGGATCCGGTACGCACCACCGCGAATACGGGTGCGCGCGTCATAGGCGCGCCGAGCTCGCGTTCCTATGCTCGGAAACGCAAGGCGCACAAGCGTTGCGCCGCGCACTGAGGAGAGGAACGCACAGCTCATGACCGTTTTTCGACACAACGGCCTGCGCGCGGCCGCGGCCGGGATCTGTCTCGGCGCGCTGTTCGCCGCCGCGGCGTGCGCCACCGACACCGTGCCGGCCGACGCCGACCGTACCGTGGCGATTCAGCGGGCGCTGGACGCGACGGTGCACGGTGGCTTCCCCGGCGCGCAGGCGGTGCTCACCACCGATGCGGGCGACCGCACGGTTACCGCGGGCGTCGGCGATATCGCCACGAGCGCACCGTTTCCCGGTGATGCACGCGTGCGAATCGGCAGCAACACAAAGACATTCGTCGCTACGGTCGTGCTGCAACTGGTCGCCGAGGGCAAGGTCGAACTCGACGCGCCCGTCGAGCGCTACCTGCCCGGCGTGGTGCACGGCAGCGGCAACGACGGAAACCGGATCACGGTGCGGCAGCTGCTTCAGCACACCAGCGGCCTGCCCGACTACCTGGCCGGAGGCGATCCCGAACTGCGCGCCGAGCGCGGCACCGCGCAGCTGGAGGTCGACACCGAGGCAGTGCGCCTGCGGCGATACGACCCGGCCGAACTGGTGCGCCTGGCGATGACCATGCCGCCGAACTACGAGCCCGGCGCTCGCGCGGTGTACACCAACACCAACTACGTGCTGCTCGGCATGCTGATCCAGCAAACGACCGGACGCAGCGCGTCCGCCGAGATCACCGCGCGGATCATCGAGCCGCTCGGCTTGCGCGACACCTGGTTCCCCGCGGTGGGTGAGACCGGAATCCGCGGACCGCATCCCGTCGGCTACCACGAGATCGACGGCGTGCGCGCGGATTTCACCGACCTCGACCCCTCCTGGGCCGACGCCGCGGGCGCGATGATCGCGACCGGCGCCGACCTGAACCGCTTCTTCCGCGCGCTGCTGAACGGCAGGCTGCTGCCCGCCGCGCAACTCGACGAGATGCGGCGCACCGTGCCCTTCGACCGGATGCCGGAGGCCGGCTACGGATTGGGGCTCATCCACCTGCCGAATTCCTGTGGCAAAGAGGTGTGGGGACACGGCGGCAGCATCCCGGGATTCGAGACCCGCAACGGCGTCACCGCCGACGGGCTCGCGGTGACCGTCACCGTGAATCAGCTGCCGACCAGCGAAGAGACCGCCGAGTTGGTGCAGCGAGCGTTCGACGCCGCCGTGTGCTCGCGGTGATCCACGCCCGACGCCCTACCCGCACCGCGCCGCTCCCGGCGCTGAACGAAATCGGAGACTCCACAGTGCATCCCACGAAGGCGATCGCGGCCGCGACGGCCGTCCTCGCCGGATTCCTCATCGCCGCACCGGCATCCGCCGACGAGCGACTCGACCGCTTCCACGACCAGCAACTGTCGTGGCAGTCCTGCGACGACCCGCGACTCGATCCGCTGGGCGCGCAGTGTGCCGAGGTCACCGTCCCGCTGGATTACGCCGCACCCCAAGGGCAGACACTCACCGTCGTCGTTTCGCGCATCCCCGCCGCGGACCCGGCGCAACGGCGCGGGGTCATGCTCTCGAACCCCGGCGGTCCCGGCGGCGCGGGCCTGGACGCCATGGTCGACGTCCGCGAAGCGATGACCGAGGAGGTGCGCGCCCGCTACGACCTCATCGGCATGGATCCGCGCGGCGTCGGCCGCTCCACCCCGGTGAATTGCCGCTGGCCGCGCGGGTTCGGCCTGCAATCGGCGGGCCTCGACGCCGCGAGCTACGCGGAATCCGTTGCGCAGCAGGCCGAGCTCGCGGCGCGGTGCGCGGCGAACGAGGGCGAGCGGCTGCGCCACATCACCACCCGCAACACCGCACGCGACATGGACGTCGTCCGCGCCGCCCTCGGCGAGGACCGGATCAGCTACTTCGGCACCTCCTACGGCACCTACCTCGGCGCGGTCTACACCCAGATGTTCCCGGAGCGCGGTGACCGCATCGTGCTGGACAGCGTGGCGGACCCGCACCGGTACGGCCCGGTCGGCATGATCCAGGACATGGGCCCGGCCAACGAGGCGGCCTTCGACCGATGGGCCGACTGGGCTGCGGGCCACGACGCCGAATATCGCTTCGGCGCCGACCGCGCCACCGTCCGTGCCACCGTGCTCGAGCTGGTCCGCCGCGCGAACGAGCGGCCCGTCCGGCTCGGCGAGTTCGAGCTGGACGACCACAGCATTCCCATGGTGCTGTTCCTCGGCCTCGACGATCCGCGGCAGTACCCGCAGGTGGCGAACCAGCTGGGCAGCATCCTCGACGCGGCCGCGGGCATGCCCGCGGAGCCGAGTCCGGAACTCGCCACCGTCCTCGCCTTCATGCTCGCCGCCCGGCCGGGCGACAACTCGGCGCAGATGGCGATCATGTGCGGTGACGTGGACGCCCCGCGCGACCCGAACTGGTACTGGCGCAATATCGAGGCGAGCAGGGCGAGTCAGCCGTTGTTCGGCGCGTTCGCCGACAACATCACGCCCTGCGCGTTCTGGCCGACGCCGATCGAAAGTCCCACCGCCATCGGCAATTCCGTGCCGAGCCTGATCGTGCAGGCCACCGGCGACACCCGCACCACGCACGGCGGGGCGCTCGCCATGCACCGCGCGCTGACCGGCTCGCGCATGATCACCCTGCGGGACGTGCCGATCCACTCGATCTTCGGGCGGTACCCGAACGCCTGCGTCTACGCGGCGGTCAACACCTACTTCCGCGACGGCACGCTGCCCGAGAGCGACCTGATCTGTCAGGACGATCCTGGGCGGGCGTTGAGGTAGGCGAGCACGGCAAGCACCCTGCGGTGCCCGGCCTCGTCGGCGGACAGGCCGAGCTTGGCGAAGATGTTCCGAATGTGTTTGTGCACAGCGCCTTCGGTGACGACGAGCCGTTCGGCGATGGCCGGATTGGCGTGGCCCTCGGCCATCAGCGCGAGCACCTCCCGCTCCCGCGCGGTGAGCGCGGCGAGCGGGTCGTCGGCCCGGCGACGTACCAGCAGTTGCGAGATCACCTCGGGGTCCATCGCGGTGCCGCCCGCGGCGACGCGGCGCACCGATTCCAGGAACCGGTCCACCTTGCCGACCCGCTCCTTGAGCAGATATCCGATGCCGCCCGCGCCGTCGCCGAGCAGTTCGGCGGCGTAGCTGTCCTCCACGTAGGACGAGAGCACCAGCACCGGTAGCCCCGGATGGATCGCGCGGGCGCGCACCGCGGCGCGCAACCCGTCGTCGGTGTAGGTGGGCGGGAGCCGGACGTCGACCACCACCGCGTCGGGCCGGTCGGCGGCGACGGCGGCCAGGAAGTCGTCGGCGTTGTCGACGGCCGCGGCCACCTCGATGCCCGCGGTGTTCAGCAGCAGCGCCAGACCCTCGCGAAGGAGGGCGTCGTCCTCGGCGATCACGACCCGCACGGCAGCTCCACGCGCACCACAGTAGGCCCACCGGGCGGACTGTCCAGCGTCATCCGGCCGTCGAGCGCCTCGGCCCGGCGCCGGATGCCTGCGAGTCCGCCGCCCTCGGCCGGCTCCGCCCCACCCACGCCGTCGTCGCCGACCTCGACGACCAGCAGTGCGGCCGTGCCGCCGAGGGTGATCGAAAGGCGTTCGGCCCGTGAGTGTTTGGTGGCGTTGGTGAGGGCTTCGGCGATCACGAAGTAGGCCGCCGCCTCCACCGCCATCGGGCGGCGGCCCGCGGATCCCACCTCGACGACGCACGGGATCGGGCTGCGCGCGGCCAGCGCCGAGACGGCGCTGGCCAGGCCACGGTCGGAGAGCACCGGCGGGTAGACGCTGCGCACCACGTCGCGCAGTTCGGCCAGCGCCGCGGCGGCGGTGTCCTGCGCGGTGCGCACCATGCCCGCGGCGGCCTCGGGGTCCCGCTCGCGCAGCTGCTCGGCCAGACCTAGCTGCATGATCACCGCCGCGATCCTGGCCTGCGCGCCGTCGTGCAGGTCCCGTTCGATGCGGCGCAGTTCGGCGCCGTGCGCGTCCAGCGCGGCGGCCCTGGTCGCGGTCAGTTCGGCGACCCGGTGGGCGAGCACCGCGCCCTCGTCGGGGGCGAGCAGCGCCCTGGCCGCCCGCGCTTGCGCCTCGGCGACTGCCGGGATGCGCAGCGCCAGCGCGCCGACGGGAATCGCGATCAGCAGGCTGAGCACCGCCCTCGGCCAGGAGTCGACCACGAAGCCGTAACTGGTGAGGGCGCCTTCGGGAAGCAGCCGCCAATACGCCGGAATCAGCGCCTGATTCACCGCACTCACCGGCAGCACTACCGCCAACGCGGCCAGCGGGAACCCGGTCAGCGCGTGCACCACCAGCCAGGCGAGGTCGCGCCGGTTGGCCGGATCGGCGACGAGCGTGGCGAGCCGCTCCCGCAGGTCACCGGTCAGCGGACGGTAGACCTGCTCGATCGGCGTGCCGAGTCGCGCCGCCGCCCTTCGCCTTTCGAACGCGGCCAGCGGCCGCAGCACCCGCGCCGCCTCGGGCAGCGCGGGTATCCCCACCCCGATCAGGCTCAGCACCGCCACGAGGAACAACCCCATCGCCCCGAACAGCGCGAACAGGCCGGTGACGCCGCCGATCACCAAGTAGCCGACGGCCGCGGGCAGTCGCCGCAGCCGTTCCGCAAAGCGGCGCCACCGGCCGTCGTTCACGAATCGGGCCCGTCGACGCCGCGCCGCGCGGGCTCGGGCCGCGCGCTCTGCTCCAGCGGCGGCTCCACGGTCGCGCCGCCCGGCAGCGGCAGGCCCGCTTGCTCCACCACGCGCGCCTCGGCCTGCACCGCCGATTCGGCCTTGTCGTTCGCCGCCTGGATGCCGCCGACCGTGCGCAGCGGCACCTCCTTCCAGAACAGCACCAGCACCAGCGCGATCAGCGCGAGGCCGGTGACCGCGAGGAACACCGTCGACATGGAGTCGGCGAAGCCCACCTGGAAGGGCCTGGCCAGCTCCGGGCTCAGCTGCTGGACGATCGAGCTGTCCCGCAGCACCTCCCCGGCGGCCGAAGTGTCCTGGGCGAGCAGGCCTTTCGCCAGCGCCGCGTCGGCCGGGTCGGCGCTCTGCACACCGGCGAGCACCGCCTGCCCGAACTTCGGGTCGCTCGCGGCGCTGCGCAGTTCGTCGGTGATGTTCGGCGTCAGCTGCGCGAACAGGATGGAGAGGAACACCGCGACGCCCAGCGTGCCGCCGATCTGCCGGAAGAAGGTGGCGGCCGCCGTCGAGACGCCCATGTCCTTGGGCGGCAGCGCGTTCTGCAACGCCAAGGTGAGCGGCTGCATGAGGTTGCCGAGGCCGAAGCCGGTGCAGCCCATGTAGAGCATGGCCAGCCACAAGGGGGTGTCCGCGTCGAGGAAGTGCAGCAGGAACAGGCCGAGGGTGAGCGTGCTCGCCCCGATGATCGGGAAGATCCGGTAGCGCCCGGTCCGCGAGATCAACTGGCCGGAGACGACCGAACCGACCATCATCCCCAGCACCATCGGCAGCATCTGCAGTCCGGCCAGCGTCGGGCTCGCCCCGCGCACCACCTGGAGGTACTGCGGCAGCAGCGAGATACCGCCGAACATGGCCGCGCCGACCACGAACGAGATGACGACGCCCAGTGCGAAGGTCCTGTTCGCGAAGATCCGCAGCGGGATCAGCGCCGCGTCCTTCAGTCCCTTCTCGACCACGACGAACCCGGCGATGCCGAGCGCCCCGATCACGTAGCAGGTGAGCGAAGCAGCGCTGCCCCAACCCCATTCGCGCCCCTGTTCGGCGACGACGAGCAACGGCACCAGCCCGACGGCCAGTACCAGCACGCCCAACCAGTCGATCCGATTGGTCGAGTGCGGCTTCTTCGGCAGGCGCAGCACCCGCGACACCACCGCCAGCGCGACCAGACCCAAAGGCACGTTGACCAGGAACACCCAGCGCCAGCCGCTGACGCCGAGGATGGTGTCCTCTCCGGCGAGCACGCCGCCGAGCACCGGGCCGATCACGCTGGACGTGCCGAACACCGCGAGGAAGTACCCCTGGTAGCGGGCGCGCTCACGCGGGCTGACGATATCGCCGAGGATGGCCAAGGCCAGCGACATCAGACCGCCCGCGCCCATGCCCTGCACGGCGCGGAAGGCGGCCAGCTGGTACATCGACTGCGCGAGCGTGCACAGCAGCGAACCGGCCACGAAGATGCTGATGGCCGCCATGAAGAAGGGCTTGCGGCCGAACATGTCGGACAACTTCCCGTACAGCGGCGTGGCGAGGGTGGCCGTGATCAGGTAGGCGGTGGTGGCCCATGCCTGCAGCGCATAGCCGTCGAGGTCGTCGGCGATGGTGCGGATCGCCGTCGAGACGATCGTCTGGTCCAGCGAGGCGAGCAGCATCCCGAGCATGAGCCCGCTGAGGATGGTCATGATCTGCCGGTGGCTGAACCCAACGGGCGAAGCCACGGCGGTCGGCGCTGTCACGAATCGTTCTCCGTTCCACTGGCCTTCGCGCCCACGTGCGGCAGACTCGCGATCATCGCGGGCCGCGCGCGTTCGAAATCGTCGACGAACTGGCACAGCAGGCCCGCGAACAGCGCCCGGTTCTCCGGCGTCCATTCGGCCATCACACGGGTGAGATTGTCGTGGCGGCGCCTGCGGATCTGCTCGGCCACCTCGCGGCCGCGCTCGGTCACCTCGAGCACCGTGGCGCGTCCATCGGCGGGGTCGGCCGTCCTGCGGACCAGCTCCCGCTCGACCAGCTGGGCGACCTGACGGCTGATCGTCGACGCGTCCGAGTACACCGCCTCGGCCAGCGCGCCGGAGCGCATCGGGCCATCGCAGAGCAGCCGGAACAGCACCGCGAACACGGCAGGGTCCACGCCGTCCTTGGTATGGATCTGCAGGGCGGTCCTGTCCCGGATGCGCTGCAGCCGGGTGAGTTGCACCGCGATGGTGTCGATCGACAGGTCGTCCGTGTCCACGCGCCGCCACCTTTACTTGCGTCAATCAATTAGTTGTTTATCGCAAGTATGTCGGTGCGTGGACGGTCGGGGCAAACGAAATTGCCGGCGCGGGCGACCTTCGAGTCACGCCGGCGACCTTCGAACTGCTTCAGCGACCCTTGAACTGCGGATCGCGCTTCTCGAAGACGGCCTGGATGGCCTCGGTCAGGTCCTCCGAGGGCAGGAAGGCCGCGTTCCATGCCGACACGTAGCGCAGGCCCTCGGCCACCTCCGAGGCGCGCTTCTGGTCGAGCACGTCCTTCACGCCCTGCACCACCAGCGGCGGGTTGGCGGCGATCTCGCGGGCCATGGCGTGCGCCGCGTCCAGCACCGCGTCCTGATCCGGGAACACCTCGTTGACCAGGCCGATCTTCTCGGCGCGCGCGGCGTCGATGTCCTTGCCGGTGTAGGCGAGCTCGCGCAGGTGCCCCTCGCCGATGATGCCGGGCAGCCGGTGCAGCGAACCGATGTCGGCGACGATCGCGACCTTGGCCTCACGCAGGCTGAACTTGGCATCCGCGCTGGCCAGGCGGATGTCGACGGCCGCGATCAGGTCGAGGCCGCCACCGATGCACCAGCCGGAGATCGCCGCGATGACGGGCTTGGTGCACTCGGCCACCGCGGTGACCGAAGCCTGCATCCGCCGGATCTCCTTGAGGAAATCGGTGCGCGGGGCGGCCAGCGCCTTGTCGGCGAGCAGCGGACCGAAGGTGCCCGCCATGGCGGGCAGGTCGAGCCCGTAGGAGAAGTGCTTGCCCGAGCCGGTGAGCACGATGGCGCGCACCTCGGGATCCGCGTCGAGCTCGCGGAAGATCTCGGGAAGTTCCCGCCAGAAGTCCGGGCCCATCGCATTGCCTTTGCCGGGACCGGTCAGCGTCACCTGCGCGACGTGGTCCTTGGTCTCGACGGTGAAAGCCTGCCAATCAGTCATTTGTACAGCGTATACGCTCCGCGCCCGTCCGCTCCGGCGGATCCGCGGCGGCAGTGGGACGAGGCCCGGCGCGGTCTGTAAATCCTGTGCAAAACATCTGCATCGCACTGGTTCCCGCCTCGAAGAGAGGCGGATCATTGTCACGTCAGCAAACCAACGCACCGGGTTGGGAGGCAATCATGCTGATGCATCATGGAATCGGCCTCGACCGCTTCAACACCCTGTCGCACAATCGCGCCGTACACGCCATGTTCGAATGCTGCGGCAATGTCACCTGGGCGGTCACGCTCGCCGACGCGCGACCCTATCCGGATCGGGACGCGCTGCTGGCCAAGGCCGACGTCGAGCTGCTCGCGCTCTCCCCCGACGATCTGGATCGCGCGCTGGAAGCCGTTGTCCACGAGGGGATCTCGCCCGGCGATCCGCATTGCGTCACCGAGCTGGCGCGGATAACGAGGGAGCGGATCACCACCATGCTCGGACCCGCCGAGGGCTATCCGGAGTACTGACCGATGCGCCGGCCCCGCGTACCGCCCGCAATCGCGCCCCGGCCACGGCCGGACGAAGTCCGTCGAGAATTCGCGCATGGCCGGAACGGAGCCGCCGGTCCGCTTACCCTGGATCCATGAGCAGGGCCCAGCTACCTCCGGTCGCCTGCCGAGTCGCGGACACACTGATCGCGCGCGGCCATCACGGCGTCATCCTCAGCCAGCCGACACCCACCCCCACCGCCGCCGACGCGGCGCGCGCCCTCGGAGTCGAGGTGGGCGCGATCATCAAATCGCTGGTGTTCCTGCTCGACGAAGACCCGGTGCTGCTGCTGGTCTCCGGCGCGCACCAGGTGGATCTGGAGCAGACCGGCGCGCGGCTGGAAGGCACGCTCACCCGCGCGTCCGCCGAATTGGTGCGCCAGGTGACCGGACAGCCTCTCGGCGGCGTCGCGCCGGTCGGGCATCCGGCGAACCTGCCCACCTGGGTGGACAATGCGCTGGCCAGGCACCCGGAGGTGTGGGCGGCTGGCGGGCATCCGAACACGCTGTTCCGCACGTCGTTCCGCGAGCTGATCCGGATCACCGCGGGCCTGCCCATCGATGTGGACTGAGTCTCACATCCTCCCGCGACCTGCGGGTTTCCCGGGCGAACGGCAATCGAACAACAATTGCCCGGCCCGGCGCGGGCGGATCGGGCGTAGCTTCGTCATGTGACCGAAGCACCGCCCCCGCCCACCGGCGTCCGGATCCCCGACGATCTGAGCGGAATCACCGCCGAGCAGTACCGCGCGTCCATGCGCCACTACCCGGCGGGTGTCACCGTGGTCACGCTCTGCTCCGAGAAGGGACCGGTCGGCTTCACCGCCACCTCGTTCGCCTCGCTCTCGCTGGAACCGCCGCTGGTGTCGTTCAACATCGCGCACACCTCGTCCAGCATGGCCGCGATGCTCGACGCCGATTCGGTGGTCATCCACTTCCTCGGCGAACACCAGCAGCACATCGCCAAGCGCTTCGCCCGCTCCGCCGAGGAGCGCTTCACCGACCGCTCCCTGTGGACCACCCTGGACACCGGCGAACCCGTCCTGCACGGCACCCCGATCTGGATCCGCGCCCTGGTCCAGCAGCTCATC
Source organism: Nocardia sp. bgisy118 (assembly GCF_057708605.1). NCBI lineage: Bacteria > Bacillati > Actinomycetota > Actinomycetes > Mycobacteriales > Nocardiaceae > Nocardia > Nocardia sp. bgisy118. The sequence continues at coordinate 184,634 of NZ_JBYISM010000008.1, forward strand.
CCCATCGGCGACCACACCTTCGTCGTCGGCCTGGCCACCCGGGTCCACGACAACACCGACGAAAAACCGGCCGCCGCACCGCTGCTCTACTACAACGGCCGCTACCACCGCCCGTCCTCGCTGGAGGACTGAGCGGGTTCAGTCGCCGTCCAACTCCTTGAACGCGACCTCCATCGGGAACGGACCTGTCAGTCGCAAGGCGTCCTGATGCGTTTCGGCGAGCCGATAGGTGCGACTCGCCCAGTCCAGTCGGTACTCCTGAACGATCTTCACGCGACGCTCGGCGTCGAGGTGCACCACCAGATAGAGCGGAATCCCCTCGTGCGCGTACTCGGCCCGCTTGTCGACGGTGTCGGTGTACTCCGAACCCGGTGACACGACCTCGACGACCAGCAGCGCGTCGGCGGTGGTGAGCTTGCGGTCCTCCTCGACGCACCGGTGCAGTACCACATCGGGCCTGCGGAAGGAGAACCCAGGACTACCCGGCCTGCCGTTGACGTAGTGCATCTCGAAATCGGTGACGACTCCGGTGCACGGTTCGGCCGGGCGCGTCCGCTCCAAAGCGTTGGCCAGCCGCCGAGCCACATTGTTGTGCTGGAAACTGCCACTGCGGCAGAAGATGACATGACCGTCGAGCACTTCGATCTGACGCTGCACATCCTCCGGCAGCGCGTCGTAGCCCGCCTCGGTGATGAGCAACGCACCCGGATCGGTCGCCCACGCAGGCAGATTGCTCATGCCTGCGCCTCGCTGACGCTCGGCTCCGGCATGCGCATAGCGCGCTGGCACATGATTCGCTCACTCCGTTCGCTCAACGGCCCACCTCAGGTCGGGAAACGGTCTCGCCGATACTATCCCGCCGAGACCGCTCCCAACCGGCCGCGAAGCCGCGCCGCAGCGCCCCTAGGCGACGAGGCAGGGGGCGGCGCCGGTGGCGGGGTCGGCGGTGAAGGGTCGGGTTTCGGGGGTGGGGTTCCAGAGGCCGTCGGTCTGGGCGTAGTTCCAGGAGGGGCCGTGGTGGACGAGGGTGGCGACGGCGGCGACGAGGCGGTCGACGTCGGCGGAGGTGGTGCCGAGGCCGATGCTGGCGCGCAGCGCGCCGTCGAGGCCGAGGCGGGCGAGCAGCGGGTGCGCGCAGAAGCGACCGTCGCGCACGCCGATGGCGTGCTCGGCCGAGAGATAGGCGGCGACGTGACCGGGCGCGAAACCGGCGACGGTGAAGGCCACGATGCCGACCGAGTCGGGGCTGTCGGACCAGATGCGCAGCGTCTCGACGCCGGGGATGGCACACAATCCGTCGCGCAGACGGTCGGCGAGCAGGCGCTCGTGGGCGGTCAGCGTCTCCGGGCCGATCGCCGCGAGCGCGTCGCAGGCGGCGGCGAGCGCGGCCACGCCGAGCACGTTCGGCGAACCCGCCTCGTGGCGTTGCGGCGCGGGCGCCCACTCGGTGCGCTCGGCGCTCACCGCGCGGACCGCGCCGCCGCCCGCGAGATAGGGCTCGGCCTTGTCGAGCCAGTCGCGGCGGCCGACGAGCACGCCCGCACCGAACGGGGCGTACAGCTTGTGGCCCGAGAAGGCGAGGTAGTCGATCCCCTTTTCGCGCAGACTGATTCGCCGGTGGGGGGCGAGCTGGGCCGCGTCGACCAGAATGCGCGCGCCGCACTGGTGCGCGATGTCGGCCAGCCGCTCCAGCGGCAGCACCTCGCCGGTGACATTCGACGCCCCGGTGACCGCCAGCAGCGCAGCGGGCTTGCTGCACAGCTCGGCCACCAGCGACCGGATGGTCTCGGCGACGGTGTCGGCGGCGCGCACCACGCGGCGACCGTTTCGCGTCCAGGGCAGGAAGTTGGCGTGATGCTCGATATCGAGCACCACCGTGTCACCGGGCACACACGCGGCGAGCAGGTTCAGCGAGTCGGTGGTGTTGCGGGTGAACACCACCACCTGATCGTCGGCGGCGTCGAGGAAACGGGCGACCGAACCGCGCGCGGCCTCGTAGCACTCGGTGGAGATGCGGGAGGCGTAGCCCGCGCCGCGGTGCACGCTGGCGTAGTAGGGCAGCAGCCGCTGAATCCGGTCGGTGACCGGGGCCAGCGCGGGCGCGCTGGCGGCGTAGTCGAAGTTGGCGTAGGTGCGGGTTCCGCCCTGGACGAGCGGCACCGGCAGGTCGTCACCCGACACGCGGGCGAGGGCGGCACAGGTCTGGCCCACAACAGCAGTCATCACGTGATCCCGTCGGGTCAGGGACTCGCAATCGGGAGATTCGCCGAGTCCGCGCTTGCCGCGCCCGGTCGGACGGCGGCCAGGTCGTCACCCGGAGCACCCCACCGCGGAGGAGGGTTGCCGACCAGCTAGCCGGGGCTTTGCGCTGATACTCGTGACCTGTTCCGAGACTGACAGACCGCCCGCCGCTCTGTCAACCGCCGGATTTCGCGGCCGAAAGTCGGTTGCGCCGGGCAGCGAACTGCGTTCCACTCGAGGGGTGACGCCCTCCCTGCTGATCGGCTTCGTCGGCTTGTGCGTCCTGCTGTCGCTCACGCCGGGGCCGGATTCGTTTCTGGTGCTACGCTTTTCGATCGTGGACGCCCGTCCCGGCATCGCCGCGGCGGTGGGTTCGGCGCTCGGTGGCCTGGTGTGGGCGGTGATGGTGGCCGCGGGGGTCGCCGCACTGCTGGAGCAGTCCGCGACGGCATATCGCGCGCTGAAAGTCGTCGGCGGAATCTATTTGGTGTACTTGGGAATTCGCACGCTGGTGGAGTTGCGCAAGCGACGGGCGCGCTCCGATGCCGAGCTCGATTCCGGCGCGTCGGCAGGCGGCGCGAAAGCCGGTGCGCCGACGGTTCGCTCGGCGTTCACGGCGGGCGTCGTCTCGTGTCTGTTCAATCCCAAGGTCGGCCTGTTCTACCTGGCCGTGCTGCCCCAGTTCATGACCGAAGTCACGTTCCTGAACACCCTCGCGCTCGGCGCGGTCGAATGCACCGTCGCCGCCGTCGAAATGATCCTGCTCGCCCTGCTCGCCTCCCGCGCGGTGGCGTTCTTGCGCAGCCCGAAGGTCAGCGATCGGCTCGAGCAGGCCAGCGCGGGCATTCTGACCGCGCTCGGTCTCGGGACCGCGGCCTCGGCGGCCTAGCGACGTGCCGATCGCAGGCACACCGCGCGCCGCTGCCGCGCCCGGGGATTCACCGATACCGCGGGTACCGTGGTCAGTTGGTCACCGTGGCGTTTGCCAATCGGTAACCCTCATGTGAAACAACCGTCGGGAAATGCAAGGCAGGTCTATGAGAGGTGGGCCGGACGTGATGCTCCAGCCGCAGGTAGAAGCCGCGGCGGGCGAGAGCCCGACGACCGGAAGGTCGCAGTCCGACCCCCTGCTGCGTGGCGCGGCAACGCCCCCGCCGCGGACTCTCGTCGACATCCTGACGGCGACCGCGCAGACCCATCCCGACGCGCACGCCCTCGACGACGGCGAGATCCTGATCACGTATCGCGAACTGCTCGCCGCGATCGAGGCCCGCGCGGCCGAGCTGTCCGCGGCAGGCGTGCGCGCCGGCGACCGAGTCGGCGTCCGAATGCCCTCGGGCAGCAGCGATCTCTACGTCACGATCCTGGCCGTGCTGTGGGTGGGCGCGGCGTACGTCCCCGTCGACGCCGACGATCCCGACGAGCGGGCCCGGCTGGTCTTCGGCGAGGCGCGAGTCAGCGCCGTCGCCACCGCCGACGGTATTCGCTCCGGCACCGAAACAACTACCACCGCAAAGCAATCCGATATCGCGCCACCCAGCCCCGAAGACGACGCCTGGATCATCTTCACCTCCGGCTCCACCGGCACTCCGAAGGGCGTGGCGATCACCCACCGCAGCGCCGCCGCCTTCGTCGACGCCGAGGCGCGACTGTTCCTGCGGGACGCGCCGATCGGGCCCGGCGACCGGGTGCTCGCCGGTCTCTCGGTCGCCTTCGACGCCTCCTGCGAGGAGATGTGGCTGGCCTGGCGGCACGGCGCCTGCCTGGTGCCCGCGCCGCGCGCGCTGGTGCGCACCGGCGCCGATCTCGGCCCCTGGCTGGTTCGCCGCGAGATCAGCATCGTCTCGACGGTGCCGACGCTGGCCGCCACCTGGCCCGCCGAGGCGCTGGAACCGGTCCGGCTGCTGATCTTCGGCGGCGAGGCCGTGCCGCCGGAACTCGCCGAACGCCTTGCGGGCAACGCGGATTCGGTGCGCGAGGTGTGGAACACCTACGGCCCCACCGAGGCGACCGTCGTGGCGTGCGCGGCACTGCTCACCGGCGAGCCGCCGATCCGCATCGGACTGCCCTTGGACGGCTGGGATCTGGCCGTGGTCGACGCGCAGGGCAACCCCGTCGGCGAGGGCGAATCCGGCGAACTCGTCATCGGCGGCGTCGGTCTCGGCCGCTATCTCGATCCGGCCAAGGACGCCGAGAAGTACGCTCCGCTCGCCACGCTCGGCTGGGAACGCGCCTACCGCAGCGGCGATCTGGTCCGCAACGAGCGCGCCGGTCTCGTCTTCCTCGGCCGCGCCGACGACCAGATCAAGCTCGGCGGCCGCCGCATCGAACTCGGCGAGATCGACAACGCGCTCCAGCATCTGCCCGGCGTCACCGGCGCGGCCGCCGCGATCCGAACCACCAAGGCGGGCAACAAGATCCTGATCGGCTATCTCACCGGGCCGGACGGCGATTTCGACGTGCACGCCGCGCGCGAGCTGCTCGCCGACCAGCTGCCCGCACCGCTGGTGCCGCGCCTCGCGGTGGTCGGGGAACTGCCGACCCGCACGTCGGGCAAGGTCGATCGCGACGCGCTGCCGTGGCCGCTGCCCAAGGCCGCGCCCGTCGAATCCGACGACGACGGTCTCTCCCCCACCGCGCGCTGGGTCGCCGGACTGTGGGACGCCATCCTCGGCGCCGAGGCGACCGGTCCCGATACCGATTTCTTCGACCTCGGCGGCGGCTCCCTCGCCGCCGCCCAGTTGGTCACCGCGCTGCGCGAGCGCTATCCACGCATCGCCGTCGCCGATCTCTACGACCACCCGCGCCTCGGCGCGCTCGCCGACCTGCTCGATGCCAGCGCACCGGCCGCCGCGGTCGAGGAACGCACGGTGCGTCCCACCCCGCGCCTCGCCCAGTGGGTGCAAGTGCTCGCCACGGTGCCGCTGACCACCCTGACCGGCTTGCAGTGGCTGACCTGGCTGGCCATCGTCGGCAATGTCGCGGCCTGGTCGGGATCGCTGCCCTGGCTGCCCCGGCTGTCCTGGTGGTGGGCGCTGATCGCGTTCCTGCTGTTCATCACCCCGCCCGGCCGGATGGCGCTGTGCGTGGCGGGATCGCGCGCCCTGCTGCGTGGCATCACGCCCGGCAGCTATCCGCGCGGCGGCTCGGTGCACCTGCGGCTGTGGGCGGCGGTGCGGCTGTCCGAGGCGAGCGGCGCGGAGAACCTGTCCGGCGCACCGTGGATGGTGCCCTTCGCGCGGGCGCTCGGCGCGCGCATCGGCAAGGGCGTCGACCTGCACACGCTGCCGCCGGTGACCGGGATGCTCGAACTGGGCGACGGGTGCAGCGTGGAACCCGAGGTCGACCTCTCCGGCTACTGGATCGATGGCGATCTCGTGCACATCGGCCCGATCGTCATCGGGCAGGGCGCGGTGATCGGCGCGCGCTCGATCCTGCTGCCCGGCACGAAGATCGGCAAGAACGCCGAGGTCGCCCCGGGCTCCGCGGTCTCGGGCAAGGTGAAGGCCGAGCAGGAATGGGCGGGCTCCCCCGCGGTGAAGGTCGGTCGCGCGCGGCACCGCTGGCCCGCGCAAAGACCGGCGCGCGCCCCGCACTGGGTCGTGATCTTCGGCATCACCTCGATGGCGCTCGCCGCCCTCCCGATTCTCGGTCTCGGCGCGGGCGGCGCGTTCCTGGCCTGGTGGGTGCGGGACACCGTGACGCTCACCGGCGGACTGGTCCGCGCCTTCGCGATGCTGCCGGTGGCCATGCTGGTCACGCTCGGCGTGTACGCGGCGGCGACCGTCGTCCTCGTGCGCCTGTTCGCCATCGGGCTGACCGAGGGCTACCACCCGGTGCGCAGCCGCGTCGGCTGGCAGGCCTGGGCCACCGAACGGCTGCTCGACGCCGCCCGCAATTTCCTGTTCCCGCTCTACGCCAGCCTGCTGACGCCGCTGTGGCTGCGCCTGCTCGGCGCGAAGGTCGGCAAGCACGTCGAGGCGTCGACCGTGCTGCTGCTGCCGAAGTTCACCACGGTCGCCGACGGCGCGTTCCTCGCCGACGACACCATGATCGCGAGCTACGAACTCGGCGGCGGCTGGCTGCGCATCGGCGAGGCCAAGGTCGGCAAGCGCGCCTTCCTCGGCAACTCGGGCATGACCGCGCCGGGCCGCAGGGTGCCGAAGAACGGTTTGGTCGCCGTGCTCTCGGCCGCGCCGTCCAAGGCCAAGGCGGGCTCCTCGTGGCTCGGCAGTCCGCCGGTGCGGCTGCGCCGCGCCTCCGAAACCGCCGACACTCGCCGCACCTTCGATCCGTCGTGGCGGCTGCGGGTGGCGCGGGCCGTGGTGGAGACGTGCAGGCTCGTCCCGGTGCTCGTCACCTTCGGCATCGGGCTGGGCGTGCTCTTCGCGCTGGCCTGGCTGGCCCAGCGGATCGGTCATTTGCCCACCGCCCTGCTCAGCGGTGTCGTGCTGTTGGTCGCGGGCGCGGTGGCCTGCGGCAGCGCCGTGGCCGCGAAGTGGTTGCTGGTCGGCCGGATCCGGGCCGAGGAGCACCCGCTGTGGAGCTCGTTCGTGTGGCGCAACGAGGTCTCGGACACGTTCGTGGAAATGGTCGCCGCGCCCTGGTTCGCCCGCGCGGCGACCGGAACGCCGGTGCTGAATCTCTGGCTTCGCGCACTCGGCGCGCGCATCGGTCGCGGGGTATGGTGCGAGTCCTACTGGTTACCTGAGGCGGATTTGGTGACACTCGGCGACGGCGCCACGGTGGAGCGTGGCTGCGTGGTGCAGACCCATCTGTTCCACGATCGAATCATGGCCATGGACACCGTCACCCTCGGCGCGGGCGCCACCCTCGGGCCGCACTGCGTCGCCCTTCCCGCCGCCGGACTCGGCGCGGGCGCGACGGTCGGCCCTGCCTCGCTCGTCATGCGCGGCGACACGGTGCCCCCGTCGACCAGGTGGTGGGGCAACCCGATCGCACCGTGGACCCGGCGCACGGACGACCCCGGCGAGGAGGGCTGATGGGTGAGAAGTTCTACGCGGCCCCCATCGACGACTACCTGCCACAGAACGGCAACCGGGGCTATCGCGTCTCGCGGTACGAGCTGGAACTGGTCTACAAGGTCGCCAGCAATCGGCTGACCGGCCGCGCCGAGATCACCGCGGTCACCACCGCGGTCCAGCCGCGCTTCGGTCTGGATCTCTCGCAGGCGCTGACCGTGTCGAAGGTGTTCGTGAACGGCGCCAAGGCCGGCAAATACGTGCACCAGCACGGCAAGCTCGTCGTCACGCCGCAGCAGCGGATTCCGGCGGGCGGCGTGCTCTCGGTGGTCGTCCAGTACGCGGGCGTACCGAAGCCGGTGCGCGGGCCCTGGGGCGAGGTCGGCTGGGAGGAGTTGTCCGAGGGCGCGCTGGTGGCCAGCCAGCCCAACGGCGCGGCGTCCTGGTTTCCCTGCGACGACCACCCCAGTTCCAAAGCCAGCTACCGCATTTCGGTGACCACCGACAGCCCGTACTACGCGCTCGCCAACGGCACCCTGGTGCGCAAGCAGACCAAGGCGAGCCAGACCACCTGGGTGTACGAACAGCCGGAGCCGATGTCGAGCTACCTGGCCACCATCCAGATCGGGCCGTACCGCAAGTACCGCGTCGGCGCGGTGCACGGACCGGTGCCGATGCACGCGATCGTGCCGCCCCGGCTACGCGCGGAGTTCGAGCACGACTTCGCGCGGCAAGAGCGGATGATGGAGGTCTTCACCGAACGGTTCGGCCCGTACCCGTTCGGCGGGTACACGGTGGTGATCACCGACGACGACCTGGAGATCCCGATCGAAGCCCAGGGCATCTCGGTGTTCGGCGCCAACCACTGCGACGGCCGCCGCGGCTCCGAACGGCTGGTCGCGCACGAACTGGCGCACCAGTGGTTCGGCAACAGCCTGACCTTGCGGCAGTGGCGCGACATCTGGCTGCACGAAGGCTTCGCCTGTTACGCGGAATGGATCTGGTCGGAGGCATCGGGAGGGCCCTCCGCCGATCAACTCGCCCGCGCCGCCCGGCACAACCTGGCGAGAGAACCGCAGGACATCGTCATCGGGGACCCGGGGCCCAGGCACATGTTCGACGACCGGGTGTACAAGCGCGGCGCGCTCACCTTGCACGCGCTGCGCCTCGAACTCGGTGAGCCCGGCTTCGCCGACCTGCTGCACGAATGGGTGCGGCGCTATCGGCATTCCTCGGTCACCACTGAGGAGTTCACCGATCTGGCCGGGCACTACAGCCTGGTGCCGCTGCGCCCGCTGTGGGACAGCTGGCTGCGCGACGAACCGCTGCCCCAGCTGCCGCCCCTCGGTGGGCAGGCCGGCGCGCGCTGAGCTCAGAACACGAGGTAGCGGGTAGCGAGCTCCTCCACGAGCGGGTCGTCCTCGGCGACGCTGTCCAGGGCGTCCAGGTCGGCCGCCACCGAAATCTGCCTCGGGTCGTCGTGTTCGTTGTCGGGAGCGTCCTCGGCCAGCTGGCGCAGCAGCTTCGCACGCACCCGCGTCTTGAGTGAATCGGTCATATCGAGAGCTTGCCCGTTGCCGAGCGGGGGAATCCGGCCAGCCGGCGCAGCAGCTTCGCACGCACCCGCGTCTCGAGTGAATCGGTCATATCGAGAGCTTGCCCGTTGCCGAGCGGGGGAATCCGGCCAGCCGGCGCAGCAGCTTCGCACGCACCCGCGTCTCGAGTGAATCGGTCATACCGAGAGCTTGCCCGTTGCCGCGCGGGGGAATCGCGTAGACCGTCGCACGCTCAGTCCGTCATCAGCGCAGGCCAAGGCTCCGCTCAAACGGGCGCCAGCCAGGTGCCCCACGGAGTGTTGCGCAGCACCGAGTACACGACGAAAAGCGCGAGCACCGTCCACATGAACGGGCGCGGCAGGTCGGGGACGCGGGGGCGTTCGCCGCGCCACGCGCGCACCGCCCAGTCGCCGACGAACACCGCGAAGGCGAGCAGCAGCGGAATGGCGAGCAGGTTGCTGTGCAGCGAGTCCAGCAGGCGGCCGTCGGTGAGGTTGTGCACGGCGCGCATGCCACCGCACCCCGGGCAGTACAACCCGGTCAGGCCGTAGACCGGGCAGATGCCGTAGGAACCCTCCACGTGCGGATCGCGGAAGTGCAACAGGACCACCGCTCCGATACCCGCTCCCGCCGCGAGCGCAGGCAACCCGAGCGCGCGCCACCCCGTGCGCCGCACCCGCTGCTGCGGCGGGAACGGGGGCTGGGCGGCGAGGTGCGTGGTCTCCACGAGAATCCACGGTAGCCGGGGCGCGCGGCTTCCCGCTACCGGCAGCGGAAGGCACGAAAGCCGGTGTCACACGGTGCCGCGACGGGTTGCCGTCGACAGCGAGCGGAACGCCGAGCTCGGCTATCGCGAGGCGGCGTCCGCCAGCACCGCCGGGTCGACGAAGGACGGGTCGCGCGGCGCGGCCGTGCGGTAGGGCCCATCGGAATCGTCGCCCCAAGACTCTTCCTCCTCGGCCAGACGCTCGACCATGCCGAAGAAGCGGTTCTCGACCGGACGCAGGCCCGTGACGGCTGCGGTCAGGTCGATCGCTCCGGAAAACCGTGCCCCGCTGTCGCCCACCGACAACACGGACAGCCACCCGTCCCAGTCGGGATCCGGCAGACCGCCGCTGGTCTCCGCCCAGAACAGCACCGCGTCTTCGCCGGGTTCGGTCCTGAACGCCCCGGCCGCGGCGAACATCAGCAGCGCCGTGTGCACACTCGACTCCACGTAGCCGAGGTGGAACAGGTACGCCTCCAGCGCGCCGTCGCGGTGCAGCAGCACGGTGTCGTGCGGGCGCCCGGCGCAGGACTCACGCACCCGCTCGGCGAAGAACCTCCGCGGTGTCCGACCGACGACGGCGCTCTCCCATTCGGAGCCGGCTCGGCGGCCGTCCCAGAACCACCCGTCGAACATCGCTTCCGGATTGGCGATGGCGTCCGGTCCCGGCGCCGGGGTGTCCAACCACCTCTCGAAACCCTCGCGCGACATCGGGATTCTGGTGGCCAGCATGAAGCTGTCGGTCACACCTCTCTCCTCACCCATCCGGGAATCTCCCTGTGCGCGTACAGAATGCCCCGCGCCGGGGACATCCTGGCGACAGTCGATGGGTGCGGCGGCCGTCGTCGGCGCGCATCCATCCGGATCGGGCGGACCGCGCCGAACGAAGCCGGGCTTCGGACTGATAACGATCGGATACCGCCGATAGCGACGCGCGTCCGGACTGCGATGTACCGGATGTGACCGTTCGATCCGTGTGCACTCCGGGAGAGACTTCGCTCGCGCGCGATGTTTCTCCCCTCGAGCAGAGTTCACCGGACCGAATATTGGGTATCCACAGATATGCGCCAGGATTTCCGCCATAGAGCGCTTGCACTTGCAAGCACTTTGCTTGCACCGTACTGTGGCGGATGACACAAAGGAGTGCACAATGCTGGTGACGTCGATGAAGACACTGGCTGGGATACGCGGCGCCGAACCGCTCACCGCGGCCTATCGGGCCGGACTGCGATCCCGTAAGTTCGCGACAACTTCGCTGAACAAGCCGACAGTGCCCTGCGAAACGATTCCGGTCACCACCGTCGACGGCGCCCAGCTCCGAGTGCACGCCTACGGACCTGCCGACGGCGAAATCATCGTGCTCATCCACGGGTGGAGCTGCTGCATCGAGTACTGGAACCCGCAGATCAACGCACTCGCGGACCGTTACCGCGTGATCGCCTACGATCAGCGCGGCCATGGCGAGAGCACACTGGGACGAATCGCGCCGAGCGGCGAAACCCTCGCCGACGACCTGGCCACCGTCCTCGACGCCGCCTTGCCGCGCGGCAAGCGCGCCACCTTGGTCGGCCACAGCATGGGTGGCATCACCTTGCAGGCTTGGGCCGCCCGTTACCCGGAGCAAGTGTCTGCGCGCGCCAACGCCGTGGTGCTCGCGAACACCGCCGCCCGCGAGATCCGCCACGAGACGGATCTCCTTCCGCTGCTGAACAAGCCGCTCACGATGGCCAGCCGTCCGGTCACCGTCTTCGGCGCGGGCGTCCGCCTGCCGCTGGTGGTCGCCGAGACGCTGCTGAACGCGCCGGTGCCGCTGCCGGGCGGTCCGGTCGTGACCTCGCTCATCAAGGCCAGGTTGATGACCAAGAACGCGACCGCCGACGAGGTCGCCTTCTCGCTCGGCATCGTCCGCTCCTGCCGTCCGCTGACCCGCGGCCTGCACGCCGCCGCCCTGGCCGCGCTCGACCTCGGCGACTCGGCCAAGCACCTGACGGTCCCCACCACCGTCATCGCGGGCGAGCACGACCACCTGCTACCCGCCCGCATGAACCGCCCCATCGTCGACGCCCTCACCGCGACGGGCTCGCTGGCCGATTACCAGATCTGGCCCACCGGTCACCTCGGCAACATCGAGGCCGCCGACCGCTTCAACGCCGAAATCGACAGGATCGCCCAGAGCGCGGGCAACCACCGCGCCACCGCGGTCTGATCCGCAGAGTTGCTCCCGGGCCGGTCAACGGCGCCCGGCCCGGGAGCAACGCCCCCGTCACGCCTGCTTGAAGCGCAGGCAGCTGCGAACGAAGTCCTGGACGGGCGCGTTGCCGTCATCGATCGGATTCCACGCGACGCCCACCTGGCTGGCGGCGATGCCGACCACCGGACGGAACACCACACCGGGCCGCTGGTAGAAGCGGGCGGTGGACTCCGGAGCCAGGGCCACGCCGTATCCGTTCGCGATCGCGTTGAGCCAGTCGTCCGGATGCTTGGTGACCGCGCCGATGCGCGGCGGAACGCCCTCCCGCTCGTCGACGGCCAGCCAATAATCACGCCACCGACCGGTCGCTTGCGGGGCCGCGATGAAGGGCTCGTCGAGCAGTTCGCGGAAGGGGATCTCGTCTCGATCGGCAAGCCGGTGCGTATTCGGCAGCACCACACAGCGCGGCTCGGTGAGCAGCACCTCGACCCGCCACGATTCCTGGTCCGGAATCGGCAGCCGCAGCAGTGCCACATCCACGCTGCCCGCGGCCAGCCCCGCGGTGGGGTCCGACCATGGGCTCTGGCGCATATCGACGCGCCAGCCCAGCCTGCGATCGCCGAACGCGGCGATGATCTCCCGAGTGGCCTCGTTGGCGGCGCTGGCGAGGAAACCGACACGCAGGACGCGGGCCTCCCGCGCGGCCGCGGCATGGGTTTCGGAGAGCGCGCGATTCCAGTCGTCGAGCAGGGCGGGCACCCGCAGTGCCAGCGCGCGCCCGGCTTCGGTCAGCGTCATCCCCGCCCGCGAACGGGTGAAAAGTCGCGCCCCCAACAAGGTTTCGAGCTGCTTGATCTGCTTCGTGAGCGCCGGTTGCGACACGTAGAGCCGTTCCGCCGCGCGCGTGAGGTTCCCCTCCTCGGCGACGGCGGCGAAGTAGCGCAGCAGCCGAGTATCGACATCCATGCCGTCAGGTTATGGATACAGGTATTGGTGCGACAACGACCGCCGAATCGAGACTGAGGGAACAAGGTCGTCGCCGCCAGGAAGGTCCCCTCGTGTTCGCCCTCTACGTCACCCTGACCGCGCTCACCGCCCTCGGCGCGGCGACCGGAGCTTGGATGGACTTCGTGCGCCACCCCATTCCGGTCGCGGCGTCGAAACAGGTGCAGGTGCCGGAGTCGTGGATGCTTCCGCTGGGCGTATTGCTCGGCGCCGGAGCGCTCGGACTGGTCGCGGGATTCGTCATTCCGCCGGTCGGCATCGCCGCGGCGACCGGTTTGGTGCTCTACTTCGTCGGCGCGATCATCGCGCACCTGCGGGTCCGCGATTACCAGCTCGGCATGGCCGCGACCGCCTTCGCACTGACCGCGGCCACTCTCGCCGCCACCCTGGCGTACCGATTCGGCTGAGCCCCGCGAATACGGCGAAATCTCCTTCCGCACCGCGCACGGAGGGAGCCTCCGGTGCCGAACCGGCCTCAGGCCTCGCTCGGAGCGGGCAGCAGACCCAGCTGGGTCAGGAATGAGGCGTTGTCCGAGTAATCCCGCCCGCGCGGTCAGCGCTCGATCACCGGCAGCAGTTGGGGTCGAGAACGACGCAGAGCGCGGACAGGGAGTCGCGGCGGGCGCGATGGACTGTGTTCATGCCACGTCGCTCGGATTCGATCAGTCCCGCTTTGCGCAGTTGCGTGAGGTGATGGCTGGCGGTGGATTCGGAGACGCCGACCGCCGCGGCGAGATCGCCGCCGTTCTCCTCACCGCCGGGACTGGTGAGGAGAAGCGACAGCAGGCGAACGCGAACCGGGTCGGCGATGGCCTTGAGGCGCAATGCCACCTCCAGGGCGGCGGACTCGCCCACGGGCGCGGCGGCCACCGGGGCGCAGCACACCGGGGCGGACATGTCTATCACGGGAAGCGCCTTCGGCATGCCCCAATCGTACGCACCTTATTGACATATGTCGAAGAAGGTAGAAGACTCGGGTTGTCAGCTATTCGACATATATCGAATTACTTGGAGGTTCTGATGTCCCGCGTTCAACTCGCCCTCAATGTCGACGACCTCGATACCGCGGTCGCGTTCTACTCCACGCTGTTCCAGGCCGAACCGGCCAAGCGTAAGCCCGGTTACGCCAACTTCGCCATCGCGGAACCGCCGCTGAAACTGGTCCTGATCGAGAATCCAGGCCACGGCGGCAGCCTGAACCACCTCGGCGTGGAGGTCGAGTCCCCCGAACAGGTGCACTCCGAAATCGCGCGCCTGTCCGAGGCCGGGCTGTTCACCGAGGAGCAGATCGCCACGACGTGCTGCTTCGCCACCCAGGACAAGGTGTGGGTCAGCGGCCCCGGCACCGAACGATGGGAGGTCTACACGGTGCTCGCCGACAGTGAAACCTTCGGCGCCGCACCCGAACTCGACAGCGCCGAGGCCGTGGCCGAGTGTTGCGCGGACACATCCGCCGAGGCCGCAGCGGACTCGTGCTGCACCCCGGCGGCCAAACAAGAGGCGATCGCCTCCGGGGCCACCTGCTGCCGATAACCGAACCAGTCGAAATTGTCGACGAAGTCGTAGCGACGGCAGGGCTTGTCGCTGTGATCTTCTCGCTCGCCGTGCGCCCGATCCACGACGAGATCCGCAAGCGCGTCGCGGAGTTGGTCGGCGAGTTGCTACCGGTGCGTTGAACAGGCGGTGAGGGGCTCACAGCAGCCTCCGCCAGGAAAAAAATTGAGCCGCCTGGGGGAATCGAACCCCCGACCTTTTCATTACGAGTGAAGCGCTCTACCGACTGAGCTAAGGCGGCGTGCCTTTCGGCGACGCGAGTCTATCGTCTCCGTGGCCGGATCGCGAAAACGGGTGGTCCCGGGGGGTGCGGTCAGGCGGATTGGGCGGCCATGATGGCTGCGACCATGGCGGCGAGGGCGAAGCGGGGCTTGACGTTGAGGTCGAGGGCTTCGCGGCAGGCGAGCACGGCCTCGATGGAGCCCAGCAGGCCTTCCGGGCGAACGCGGTCGGCGAGGTCGTGGATCTGGTCGGACAGGTCGGGATGGGTGAGGACGACGCCCGAGCCCGCGCGCGCGGCGCCGAAGCGGACGGCGAGCGCGTCGCGGTACACCCCTGCTACGTCGATCAGTGCGCGATCGAGGGCGTCGCGACCGGTGCGGGTGGCGCGTGACTTCTGACGGCGCTCCAGGTCTTTCAGCACGCCCGCGGACCCTCGGGTCGCGCTCGCCGCGCCCTTGCCTGTCCCGCCCGCGCCGAGCGCGGTGGCCAGCTCCTCGCGTTCGCGTTCGTCGCGGGCCGCGCTCATCTGTTTGGCCTCGTCGTCGGCGGCCTTCACCAGTTCGTCGGCGGCGGCGTAGGCCGCGCCCGGTCGCGCGACGGCCGACACCAAGGCCAGCGCCCGCTGCCTGCGCGCCCTCGCCTCTTCGTCGGTGGCCAGCCGCCTGGCCCGCCCGACGTGACCGCCGCTGACCGAAGCCGCCCAGTTCGCGGTCTTCTCGTCGAGCTTGTCGCGCTCCTTCAACACCTGCGCGATGGCCGGGACCGAGGGCGTCACCAGGTGCACGTGCCTGCATCGCGAGCGCAGCGTCACCGAGATGTCCTCGGGGTCGACCGACGGCGCGCACAGCAGGAACACCGTG
Source organism: Nocardia sp. bgisy118 (assembly GCF_057708605.1). NCBI lineage: Bacteria > Bacillati > Actinomycetota > Actinomycetes > Mycobacteriales > Nocardiaceae > Nocardia > Nocardia sp. bgisy118. The sequence goes on from NZ_JBYISM010000008.1 coordinate 200,011, forward strand.
CGGTCCGGCGGCTCCTCGACCACCTTGAGCAGCACGTTCCCTGCCGCCTCCGTCAAACGGTCGGCGTCCTCGATGACCACCACCTGCCAGCGCCCGGTGCTCGGGCGACGCGAGGCGACCTGCACGATCTCGCGCATCTCCTTGGTGCTGATGCTCAGCCCCTCGGGCACCACCCGCCGCACGTCGCCGTGCGTGCCCGCCATGGTCGTGGTGCAGGCGTGGCACTTGCCGCAGCCGGGCGTGCCCGCGTCGGTGCACTGCAAGGCCGCCGCGAAGCACAGTGCCGCAATGGATCTGCCGGATCCGGGCGGTCCGGTGAACAACCAGGAGTGCGTCATCGCGCCCTCGACCACCCCGGCGCGGGCCGCGATCGCGGCAGCCGTCAGCTCGGACTCCACCGCATCCTGGCCGACCAACCGATCGAAGACTCCCGCCACGGCATACACCCTAGCCGTCCGATCCGACACGTTCCCTCGGCCGGTCACGGCCTGTCCCCGCGCGACACGCGGCATCGATCGCGAAGTCGTTGACCCGGCTCACCACGCTGACGGATGCTCGACGCGGAGGTGGAATCATCGTGAGAATCCTGTTGATCGCCGGGGACGCCGCCGAAGACCTCGAGGTCTTCTACCCCTACCAGCGCCTGCTCGAAGAGGGGCACGAGGTGGACATCGCGGCGCCGACCGTGAAGAAGCTCCAATTCGTCGTCCACGACTTCGCGGACGGTTTCGACACCTACACCGAGAAGCTCGGCCACAGCTGGCCCGCCGACCTCGCGCTGGCCGACGTCGCCCCGGAGAACTACGGCGCGCTGGTGGTGCCCGGCGGCCGCGCACCGGAGTACCTGCGCAACAACCCGGACTGCCAGCGCGTCGTCCAGCATTTCGCCGAACAACGCAAGCCGATCGCCGCCCTCTGCCACGGCCCGCTGATCCTCGCCGCGGCCGGCGTGCTCACCGGCCGCTCGTGCAGCGCCTACCCCGCCCTCGCCCCCGACATCGAGGCCGCGGGCGGCAAGTTCGTGGACAGCGAGGCGCACGTGGAGGACAACATCGTCACCGGCCGCGCCTGGCCTGACCATCCCGCCTGGATGCGCGAGTTCGTCCGGCTGCTGCGCGAATAGGCGTACCTGCGCGTTCGCTGCGGCCGTACGCGAGCTGAGGACGAACTGCGTCCGGCTGCGCGAATAGGCGTTCGCTCCGGCCGCCGACTCTCAGGAGGCCCTGGAGTAGGTGCTGTTCTGCCCGTCCAGTTCCTCGCGGATGATGTCGGCGTGCCCGGAGTGGTGCGCGATCTCGCGCAGGATGTGCAGGATCGTGAAACGCACCGTCTGCCAGATTCTTTCTGGCGTCCACGGGGCGGTCGGGGTGGGGATGGAGGTGTCGAGGCTGTCCACGGTCCGGATCACTTCGGCCGTGGCGGCCGCCACCTCGTCCCAGGTGTCGAGCAGCCCCTGCACGGTCTCGTCCGGCGCCATGACGTACTCGCCGTCGAACTGGGAGACGTCCAGGTCGGCGTGCTCGTCGCGCGTCACGATCACCGAGGTCCAGTGGCGCTCGCAGTTGATCAGGTGATGCAGCAGCCCGCCCAGGGTCAGCTCGCTGACCGTGGTGCGTTTGCGCGCCTGATCGTCGTCGATGCCTCGGACGGTGATCCGGAACAGCTCGCGCTGATCCGCCAGCATCGCGATCAGATCCTCGCGCTCCCGATCGGCCATGGTCGGTCCTTTCCCGGATACGGGCCGTACCGACCGAGGCTAACCCACGCCGAGCCCGCGCTCAGGACTTCTCTGCGGCCGTCTTCTTCGCCGCGGTCTTCTTCGCGGTGGTCGTCTTCTTGGCCGCGGCTTTCTTGGCGGTGGTCTTCTTCGCCGGGGTCTTCTTGGCCGCGGTCTTCTTCGCCGCCTTCTTCACCGGGCCACGAGCGCGCCGGTCGGCCAGCAGCTCCGAGGCGCGCGCGTCGGTGATGGACTCGACCTCGTCGCCCTTGCGCAGGCTGGCGTTGGTCTCGCCGTCGGTGACGTAGGGACCGAACCGGCCGTCCTTGATCACCATCGGCTTGCCGGTGGCCGCGTCGTTACCCAGCTCGCGTAGCGGGGCCGCGCTCGCGGCCTGCCTGCCGCGGCGCTTCGGCTCGGCATAGATCTTCAGCGCCTCGTCGAGCGTGACGGTGAAGATCTGGTCCTCCGACGCCAGCGACCGCGAATCGGTGCCCTTCTTCAGATACGGGCCGTACCGGCCGTTCTGCGCCGTGATCTCCTCGCCGGACGCCGGATCGGAGCCGACCACCCGCGGCAGCGACAGCAGTTTCAGCGCGTCGTCGAGGGTGATCGTGGCCAGGTCCATCGACTTGAACAGCGAACCGGTGCGCGGCTTGGGCGCGGCTGCCTTCTTCGCGGTCTTCTTGGCCGGCGCCTCTTCGGCGGCGGGCTCGGGCAGGATCTCGGTGACGTAAGGACCGAAACGTCCTTCCTTGGCGACGATTTCGTTCCCGGTCTCCGGGTCGGCGCCCAGCCTGCGCCCTTCCTGCGGCGTCGAGAACAGCTTCTCGGCGGCCTCGGGGCTCAGCTCGTCGGGCGGCAGATCGTCGGGCAGGTTCGCCCGCTGCGAAATCAGATCACCTTCGGGGTCATCGGGATTGACGACCATCCGCTCCAGATACGGCCCGAAACGGCCGACCCGGACCACGACGTCGCGGCCCTCGGCGTCGGTGAAGAGCTTGATCGAGTTGACCTCGCGGGCGTCGATGTCGTCGAGCTGCTCGCCGACCATCTTCTTCAACCCGCCGGAGCGCGCGACCGAACCCTCGACGCCGTGCTCGCCGCCGAAGTAGAAGCTGGACAACCAGTTTCCGCGCTGCTCCCGGCCGCCTGCGATGGCGTCGAGATCGTCCTCCATGGCTGCGGTGAAGTCGAAGTCGACCAACCTGCCGAAGTACGCCTCCAGCAGCCCGACCACCGCGAACGCCACCCACGACGGCACCAGCGCGCTACCGCGCTTGTACACGTACCCGCGGTCCAGGATCGTCTTGATGATCGAGGAGTACGTCGATGGGCGGCCGATGCCGAGCTCTTCGAGCGTCTTGATCAGCGAGGCCTCGGTGTAGCGCGCGGGCGGATTCGTGGTGTGCCCATCGGGATTCAGCTCGACCGCCGTGACGCCCTGGCCCTCTTCCAGTGCGGGAAGCCGGGATTCGGCGTCGTCGGACTGGCCGCCCGCCTCCTCGTCCACGCTCTCCACGTACGCCTTGAGGAAGCCGGGGAAGGTGATCGTGCGACCCGACGCGGAGAACACGCACTCCTCGCCGGTGCCCGCGACGCCGGTGATGCGCAGCGTCAGCGTGGTACCGCGCGCGTCGGCCATCTGCGAGGCGACGGTGCGCTGCCAGATCAGCTCGTACAGCCGGAACTCGTCATTGTCGAGCCGCGCGTGCAGCTGTCCCGGCGTGACGAAGGTGTCGCCCGACGGGCGGATCGCCTCGTGCGCCTCCTGCGCGTTCTTCACCTTGCGGGTGTACTGGCGCGGCGTGGGATGCACGTACTCCGCGCCGTAGAGCTGGGTCGCCTGCGAGCGGGCCGCGGCGATCGCCGACTCCGACAGCGTGGTCGAGTCGGTACGCATGTAGGTGATGTAGCCGTTTTCGTAGAGCCGCTGCGCCACCCGCATGGTTCGCTCGGAGGTGAAACGCAGCTTTCGACCCGCCTCCTGCTGGAGGGTGGACGTCATGAACGGCGCATATGGCTTGCGGGTGTACGGCTTGGCCTCGGCCGAGGACACCACCAGATCCGCGCCGTCGAGCGCCTCCGCCAACCGCCGCGCGTAGCCCTCGTCGAGGACGATGACGCCGTTGGTGGACTTGAGCTGCCCGTCGGGTCCGAAATCCCGGCCGGTCGCGACCCGCGCGCCGTCGACGTTCACCAGCCGCGCGCCGAAGGTCCGCGGATTGGTCGCGTCGGCCGCCTCGCCCGTGCCCGCGTCCAGCTTGGCCGCGATGTCCCAGTACTCCGCGGAACGGAACGCCATCCGCTCCCGCTCGCGCTGGACGATCACGCGGGTCGCGACGGACTGCACCCGGCCCGCCGACAAGCGCGGCATGACCTTCTTCCACAGCACCGGGCTGACCTCGTAGCCGTACAGCCGGTCCAGGATGCGCCTGGTCTCCTGCGCGTCGACCAGATCAGGATCGAGCTCGCGGGTGTCCGCGGCCGCGGCCTGGATGGCGGGCTCGGTGATCTCGTGGAACACCATCCGGCGCACCGGCACCTTCGGCTTCAGCGTCTCCAGCAGATGCCAGGCGATAGCCTCGCCCTCGCGGTCGGGGTCGGTGGCCAGATACAGCTCGTCGGCGTCCTTGAGCAGGCTCTTGAGCTCGGTGACCTTGGCCTTCTTGTCCGGGCTCACCACGTAGATGGGCTCGAAATCGTTGTCCACGTCCACGCCCAGGCGCGCCCACGGCTGCCCTTTGTACTTGGCGGGCACGTCCGCCGCACCGCGCGGCAAGTCCCGGATGTGGCCGACGGAGGCTTCCACCGTGTAGTTGCGGCCCAGATAGGGCGCGATCTTGCGCGCCTTGGTCGGGGACTCGACGATCACGAGACGACGCAGGGGACGGCCCTGGTCGGCTGCACCGCGGTCTCGTGTTGCCACCGGCGAAAACACCTTTCCTTCTCGACCCGCGCGGCGCGCTGGTGCGCGTTTGTGCACGGTTTGGGGCAAGCGGCGGCGACGCTGACATCGCTACCAGTCACGTTTATACCTTGACGCTGGCTGTGGTCGAGGCTTGCGACCCGAACCACTGAGCGTACGTGATCACTGCCGATCAGTATGCCCTGTTGTTTGCCGCGCTGGTACGCGTGCATTCGGCTGGTGCCACTCGTCCCCCGAGTAATGGGGACGCGCGGCTGTTGGATGGTTTCTCCGTTGTATACGGAGTGAGGGGGCGGCCGGATGTGTGGTCGGGCGCCAATCCCTATGGACGTCAAGCGGCTTCGGCGCGTTTCGGGGCTGGGGCTGATGCGCGCGGTTCCGTTCGCGACCGGCGTGCCGGCGCTCGGCCGTGGGGCGAGCCGAAGCCGATGAACTCCGCTGCGGCGAACATGCGGCACCGTGCAGCCAACAAACCGATCGACCAGGCGCCGAACGGAGGTCGGCCACTCGGTCGGCGGACGACCCCGAGGCGCCGATCGGGTTGCCGTTAGGTCCTCGAGCTGCGGTTTTGCGTCACCGACCGGCTCCACGTGGGAATGCGCGCTTCCTCCGGAGCGGCGCGAGGGTTCGCGAACCGCCCCTTTCGGGCGCCAGCCGATGGGAAGTCGTACCGATTGGTACGGCGGGGCATTTTGTTCATATTTTTCACGAACAGAATGCCCTTTTCGACCTACCCCGGATATAGCTCGTCCCCCACCTCCGGTCACCGGTGGTGGGGGACGAGCTGTGGATCAGCGTCGCTCAGCTGAGCGCGCGAACTCCAGTGGCCTGAGGGCCCTTGGTGCCCTGGCCAACCTCGAACTCGACCTTCTGGTTCTCCTCGAGGGTGCGGAAGCCCGTCCCCTGGATCTCGGAGTAGTGGACGAAGACGTCAGCGGAGCCGTCCTCCGGCGCGATGAAGCCGAACCCCTTCTCCGCGTTGAACCACTTCACAGTTCCCTGTGCCATTCTGTTCCTTCTCTTTTCTTACCGGAACGGCGGACAACTGGGTTCGTCCACCGGGTCCGTTCCGACCGCTGTACTCTTGGTTCCCCCTGCAGGAAAGCACCAAGCACACCGTTCGCAACATCGATCCTGCTGACGGTTTGGACTTTGGATCCGTCCCTCGAACACAGAAGCTTGCGACCAGGAACTAGTGAACCATGTCTTCGAGCAATTCAACAGTCGAGTTACCGACAATTTGCAAAAAAGTTGATCTTGCGAATGCGCAGGTGAGGGACACAATGCTCGAATCCGTACTTCAGGTTCGTTTGCCCTTGGATAACCGGGACGGCATCTGGCAAACCAGCTGTGACCCAGGTCGCTATTTGGTATCGAAATGGCTGGTGAGCCTTCCCAACCACACACGTTTCACACTTTCCTCGCGTGTCGGGATCGCCACACCGTGAATCCAACCGACCAGGTGGCGCGAAACGGGCGCGGCAGCGGCCCCGGATACGGGCGATCGTTGCTGAACCGTGTCCAAACAGAGGGCCTGGATGCCGATCCCCGGCTGACGCACGTCGTAGAGCTGCCCGCGCGGCCCGCGGGCGTCACCGCGTGGCCGGATTGGGCGGCTCCTGACGTCGTCGAGGCGCTGCGCAACACCGGGATAGCGGCGCCCTGGACACATCAGACCAAGACCGCCGACCTGGCGGCGTCGGGGCGGCATGTCGTGGTGAGCACGGGAACCGCGTCCGGTAAATCGCTCGGCTACCAATTGCCCGTGCTGACCGCACTACTGGAGGACCCGAAGGCAACCGCCCTCTATATCTCTCCCACCAAGGCGCTCGGCGCTGATCAACTGCGCGCGATCGGCGCGCTCACGCACGAAGGCCCGCTGCGGGATGTGCATCCGGCGACGTACGACGGCGACACACCCGCCGAGATCCGCCAATGGGTGCGGGCGAACGCGCGGTGGATCTTCACCAACCCGGACATGCTGCACGTCGGCATGCTGCGTTCCCATCAGCGCTGGGCCAGGGTGTTCCGCAGGCTGCGCTACGTCGTCGTCGACGAATGCCACGCCTATCGGGGCGTCTTCGGCTCGCACGTCGCCCTGGTCCTGCGCAGGCTGCGGCGGATCGCGGCCCGCTACGGCGCCGATCCGGTCTTCGTGCTGTGCTCGGCGACCACCGCCGAACCCTCGGCCGCGGCGTCCCGGCTGATCGGCGCGCCCTGTGTCGCCGTGACCGAGGACGGTTCGCCGCAGGGACCGCGCACCGTCGCGCTGTGGGAGCCGCCCCTGCTCACCGCGCTGACCGGCGAGAACGGCGCACCCGTTCGCCGCTCGGCGACCTCGGAGGCGGCGCGGATCATGGCCGACCTGGTGGTCGAGGGCGCGCGAACGCTGACCTTCGTCCGTTCCAGACGCGCCGCCGAACTCACCGCGATGGAAGCACGCAGGCTGCTCGCGGAGGTGGATCCGACGCTCGCCGAGCGGATCGCCGCCTACCGCGCGGGCTACCTGGCGGAGGACCGGCGCGAGCTGGAGACCGCCCTCTCCGACGGTTCTCTGCTCGGCGCGGCCAGCACCAACGCGCTGGAGCTCGGCGTGGACATCGCGGGCTTGGACGCGGTGGTGATCTCCGGTTTTCCCGGCACCGTCGCCTCCTTCTGGCAGCAGGCAGGCCGGGCGGGCAGGCGCACCCAGGGTTCGCTCGTCGTGCTGGTGGCCAGGGACGATCCGCTCGACACCTTCCTCGTGCACCATCCCGAGGCGTTGCTGGACAAGCCGGTCGAGGCCACCATCACCGACCCGCGCAATCCCTATGTAGTGGGACCGCAGCTGTTGTGCGCGGCGCTCGAACTGCCGCTCACCGACGCCGAAGTGGACGAACTCGGCGCACAAGAGGTCCTCGCCGACCTCGCGGCCGAGGGCCTCATCAGGCGTCGCGTGGCAGGTCGGGACGGCGCCGCGCGCTGGTATGTGACCGCGGATGCGCACCCGCACGACAACGTCGACGTGCGCGGCGGCATCGGCGCGCCGGTGGCCATCGTCGACGGCGAGACCGGCAGGCTGCTCGGCACCGCCGACGCCGGGCGCGCCCCCGCCACCTTGCACCAGGGCGCGGTCCACCTGCACCAAGGCGAGACCTACGTGGTCGACGAGCTCGACCTGGACGGCGGCGTCGCGTTCGTGCACGCCGCCGAACTCGGATGGACCACCAGCGCGCGGCAGGTCACCGACATCGCCGTCGAAGCGCTCACCGAACAGCACCGGCATGGGGCCGTGACCAGCGCGTTGGCGCAGGTCACCGTGACCAGTCAGGTGATCGGCTATCTGCGCACCCTGCCCACCGGCGAGGTCCTCGACCTGGTCGAGCTGGATCTCCCGCCGCAGACCCTGCCCACCCGCGCGGTGTTCTACACCGTCACACCCGAGCTCCTCGCCGCCGCAGGCATCGACCCACGGCAAGCGCCCGGCGCGCTGCACGCCGCCGAGCACGCCGCGATCGGCCTGCTGCCCCTGGTCGCCACCTGCGATCGATGGGATATCGGCGGCGTCTCCACCGCCGAGCACCCGGACACCGGTCTGCCGACCGTCTTCGTCTACGACGGCCAACCCGGGGGCGCAGGTTTCGCCGAGCGTGGCTTCGCCCAGCTGCGCCGCTGGCTCTCGGCGACCCTGTCGGCCATCGACTCCTGCACGTGCACCGCGGGCTGCCCTTCATGCGTGCAGTCGCCCAAGTGCGGTAACGGCAACCATCCACTCGACAAGGGAGCCTCGGCACGACTGCTGGCTGCCGTACTGGCCGAGCTGAACGGGCCTGCCGAGACCGGCATTCGCGCAGGTGAAGACGCAGATCTCGGTTCGTGACGGCAGCGTCCTCCCGGCGTGACCGAAGCGCCATCTACGCGGCGGTCACCGGCTGTCGGCTGCCTCGCTCGACCCGTCCCGTCCCATACCGTCGGGGCACACCGCCCGCCCGAATAAAGAGGATTAGATTCATGTTAACTAGGGCATTGCCACGCCCCATACCACTCGACGTGCGGATTCATCGCCAAAGAATTTCCGTACCCGTGCGTAAAATAGATATCGCATCGTAATTATTCGATTATTCCTATGGCTGAATTCGTGGTTCGGAACTAACACTGACCAGTGTTCGTACACATCGGTCACTGTTCCTCTGCGACCGGTCCCGCCCGAGCAACCGCATGAACAGTCCGCACTCCGAACAGACCCATTGGTATATTCCGCGCCACCGCCACGGTCGCGTGCCATCCATCGATCCGGCACTCACTAATCCGCGATCCCATCCGCCGCGCCACCTCCTCCCCCGCCGCGCATCCCGCCTCGGCCCCGCCGTCCAATGCCCCGGCCGCCGCCAATGCCGCCAGATCCGCCTCCGCCTGCGCCCGATGCCGCGCGACGACGACCATCCCTACCTGCCCGATCACCAGCGCCGCCGCGATCAACCCGATCAGCGCCACGCAGGCGAACACCGTCGCTCCACCCCGCTCCCCTCGCTCACGACGCGATCGATCGCTCCCTTTACTTCCGCGCCCCGCCCCCAGCCCTGGCCATGACGGCGGGCAACGCAGCGCCGACCCGGTCTGAGGCACACCCACCGCCGACCGACAGCCCAACACCACGCCAGGCCGACACACACCTACAGCTGACCGGCAGCCCAACGTCGAGCCGGACCAAGGCACACCGACCCTCGACCGGCAGCCCAATACCGCGCCGGGCCCACGCACACCAACAGACGACCAACAGCCCAACGCCGCATCAGGCCGACACACGCCAGACGCTGACCGCCAGACCAACACCGCCCCAGGCCCACGCACACCAACAGACGACCAACAGCCCAACATCGCATCAGGCCGACACACGCCAGACGCTGACCGCCAGACCAACACCGCCCCAGGCCCACGCACACCAACAGACGACCAACAGCCCAACATCGCATCAGGCCGACACACGCCAGACGCTGACCGACAGACCAACACCGCCCCAGGCCCACGCACACCAACAGACGACCAACAGCCCAACATCGCATCAGGCCGACACACGCCAGACGCTGACCGGCAGCACAGCGGCATGTCGGGTCGCGGTCGACGCACTCCGACCGTTGGCCTACAGCCCAACACCGCCCCCGGCCAACACACACCGACCGATGACCAGCAGCCCAACACCGCGCTAGGCCGACATACACTCACCGCTGACCGAGAGACCAACACCGCCCCAGGTCGACGCTCACCAACCGCTGACCGGCAGACCAATACCGTCCCGGGCCGACGCACGCCCACCGCCACCCGACAGCACAAAGGCGCGTCGGATGGCGGTCGACGCACGCCGACCGATGAGGGACGGCGCACACAGGAAAGCCGCGACACTTTCGCTGAGCTCGCCGATGCTCTCCCTGTCCTGCGAAGCGACAAGAGCCACGTCGGCCTGCTCGCCGTAGCGTCGCTGCGGACGGGTCTCCCGTTCACCGCGCCACCCCCGGCTCCAGCGCCGCCACCGCCTCGGCCCGTAACTCGAGGGGTAAGAGCGGTGTCCGCGCCGAGACCACCACGACCACGTGCTCGCCCTCCGTGCGGAGCGAGACGGCGGCGTTCGGTGGGGCGACGCGACGAGCCGTGGCGACCGCGTTGGCTTCGTCGCCGCGCGCCGCAAGGCGTGCCGCCTCACGGGCGGCGTCGACGCAGCGGACCTGCGTCGACGCCGCGAGCAGGGCTCCGAGGCAGACCATCACCGCAACGACGAGGGAACCGAGCGCGATCGCCGCCTCGACCGTGACGGCCCCGCGATCATCCGCGAGCGGACGAGCACCTACACCTCGTCCGCCTCTGGCCGCGACGGTCCCACTCTCCGCTGCAACCGCACGCGCAACGACACATCGCCCAGCCCCCACCGTGACGGTCCTGCCATTCATCGCGAGCGGACGGCCATCGACACATCGTCCATTCCCCACCGTGGTGGCCCCGCCATCGGCCACGAGGGAACGAGCACAAACACACTGTCCGGTCCTCGCCGCGACGGACCCACCATCGGCCCCGAGCGGACGAGCACCGACACGTCGTCCTCCCTTGGCCGCGACGGCCCCACTCTCCGCCGCGACCGCACAGGCAACGACACATCGCCCAGTACCCACCGCGACGGTCCCGCCATCGGCCGCGATCAGACGGCCTTCAAGACGTCGTCCGGTCTCGGCCACCATCGCCCCGCCATAGCCAACGAGCGAACAGGCACTCACACACCGACCCCTCCGCGCCGTCATGGCACCGCCATCGGTCGCGAGCGAACGGGCGCCAACACACCGCCCGCTCCCCACCGCGATCGCCCTGCCATCGCCCACAAGCGAACAGGCACCCACACACCGCCCGTTCCCCACCGTGGTGGCACCGCCGTCGTCCGCAAGGGAATGGGCACAAACACACTGTCCGGTCCTCGCCGCGACGACCCCGCGATCATCCGCGAGCGGACGAGCACCGGCACGTCGTCGGGCCACCCCCGCCGCTACACCGTGGTGTTCAAGGCGCGATCGATGATCTTCGTCAACGCGTCCACGATCGAATCGCCGGTCACCACCCCGTACAGCACCGCACCAAATGCCGCTGCCGCAATAGTCCCGATGGCATATTCCGCTGTGCTCATGCCGTCGTCGTCGACGGCTGCCCGCACCGTGCGGAGCTGGAGTTGAGCAATGGCCGTCCGTGCTCGGCCACCGAGGGTGCGGTACCGAAACCACGAATCTGCCTCGGCCGCTGTGTTTCTCGCCGGGCCGGCTGGGTTGTGTTCCGGGTCTTGCCCGGTCGTGCACGCCAGCCCGCCGACAGGACTCGCGATCCCACCGGGTGTCGGCTTCACAGCGTGTACCCGGTTCCCGCCTGCATTTACCTTCCCGTGCAGCGCCCCCATCTCGCGCCGCCGCACTGTCCGACCCAGCAGCGTCATCGCCGCCAACGCTGTGTTTCCGCCCGCTGTCACCACTCCGTGTCACCTCACCTTCCCGCTCAGAAACGCCATCGCCGCCGATAATCCGCTCGCGCCTGCGGTAGCCATCCCGCGCCGCGCCGCCTTCCTGCGCAACTTCACATGCATCCGGGCCACTCGGATACCGACCACCCGGGCGACCCGTGGGATCGAGCGCCTCCGTGGGCCCGCTGCCTCCTCCGCGGAACCACGCAGCGCACGAACCACTTCGGTCGTCGCATCCCACACGGCCGCGTGGGCGCGAGCCAACCGTTCGGACAGCAGCGGGCCGTCGGCTCGTCGCCGCGGACGATCCGCCGGTTCTTCGATTCGCACCTGCTTCCCCTTTCCCTTCGGCCCGCGCGGCCGATCCGCGCGGGCAAGCCTGTTGCCGTCGAGCGCGACTCGCGAGGAGGTCCTCGTTCACAGGAGACCGCCTTCGAGAACACGGCCCGCCAGACCGATCACCACGGGCACGATGCCCAAGCACAGGAACGCGGGCAGAAAGCACAGCCCCAGCGGACCGCCGATCAGCACGCCCGCGCGTTCCGCGCGAGCCGCTGCCGCATCCTCGACCGCGCGGCGGTGCTGGTCGGCGAGTTCTCCGACGGCGACCGCCAGCGAAGCGCCGGATCGCGCCGAGCGTCGGGCCATCCGCGCCAGCGAATCGATCTCGGCAGCTCCCGGTCGGCCCTCCGCATCCCGCGCCGCACGCTCCCAGGCCGAGCCCGGCTCCGCGCCGAGCGCAAGCAGGTCCGCGGCCGTGCGCAATGCCATGCCCACCGCCTGCGGTGCGCCGGCAGCCACCACGCGCGCCGCACTCGCCATCGGCAGACCCGCTCGCAGACACGCGGCGAGCAGATCGAACACCGACGCGATATCGAGCGGATTCGCAGCGCCCGGCTTGTCCGGCTTCGGCTCCTTTCCCTCCCCGGTCCGCCCCAGCACCCGCAGCCTCCGACCGACGCCGACGCGCCCCGGCCACAGCGCGAAAGCCCCCGCCACCGCCAACGTTGCGACACCGGCCTCGATCGCCATCCGAATCCCTTTCTGCCCAGCCGAATTCGCCAAAACACGCCGACACCGCATCCCGGCCCGCGACCGAGTCCGGCACACGCGCCGAGCCAATAACCCGACGAGGTGCAGCGCGCCCGCGCTCCGTCGAAGCCATGGCGGCCGACGCCGACGAGGCAAGCACAAGGAACGCCGAGACGACATACCCGATCGCTACGCACAGCCCGCCGAATCTCCGCCGAGGTTCGGCACGAGGCATCCGGCTCCCGCCCACCTCCGGCACGCCCGGCGACTGCTCGACGCACACCGCACCGCGCCCGTTCACACCAGCGCCTTTCGCGTGATCGCATCGCTCCACAGCAGCCCGGTGCAGGCCAGCGCCACCCCGAGTGGAAGCAGCAGGCTTCCCGCCGAGGAGGCGAAGAGGACCCGCAGCGGGTCGGCGCCCATGAGCTGGCCCAGGATCAAGCCGAGCAGCGGGAGGGTGGACAGGACCGTGGCGGTGGCGCGAGCGCCCGCGAGGGCGGCGGTAGCGCGTGCGCGAAAACGGATGCGACCCACCAGGTCTGCGCGGGCGGCCGTCAAGAGTTCGGCGAGGGCCAGGCCGTGGCGCTCCGCGATAAGCCACGCGTCGGCGATGCGAGCGAGCTCGGCGCTGATGACCACGTGCGGGTCACGCAGACCATCTGCGGCGGAACCGCCCAGCTTGCCGCGCGCGGCGCTGACGGCGAAAGCGCGAGCCGCCACACCGCGTGATTCGCTGGCGGCGACGTCCGCGGCCGCACTCGGGTGTGCGCCGACGCGCAATTCGCCGATGACCGCTTCCAAGGCGTCGAGGAGATGGGCGCATGCTTCGGTGCGACGGCGGTCGGCGTGAGCCCGTCGCCGGCGCAGCCCTACGGTGCCCGCCAGCATCGCCGCGGCGAGGAAAACACCGATGCCCATCGCCAGGGTTGACGCAAGCGTCGAACACACCGCGACGCGAACAACATTGCTGTAGTCCGGCTTTCGCGCACGACCCCGCGCGAAAAGACCTCGCATTCGTCGGCGCGGACCCGTCTCGGGCACCACCAGCACCGCGAGCGCCAAGCACACCATCGCCGCGCTCATCGACCAATCCGTTCCGCCAGCAGGGCCGCCAGCCCGGCCGCACCCGGAATCGGCGCATCGTCGGCGCGCCAAGCCGCGACGATGCGCACCCTGCCGCTCGCGTCACGGTCGAGCACCCCGATCTCCCGCAGACCGCGCGAGCCGTCCGCCCGGCGATGCACGTGCAGCACCACCTGCACCGCGGCGGCCAGTTGGCTGTGCAGCGCCGCGCTGTCCATGCCGCCGAGCGCGGCGAGCGCTTCCAGCCTGGCGGGGACTTCCCGCGGGGAGTTCGCGTGGACCGTGCCCGCGCCGCCGTCGTGCCCGGTGTTCAGCGCGGTCAGCAGATCGACGACTTCGGCGCCGCGGACCTCGCCGACCACGATCCGGTCCGGACGCATGCGCAGCGCCTGCCGCACCAGATCGCGCACCGTCACCGCTCCGACGCCCTCGACGTTCGCCGTGCGCGCCACGAGCCGCACCACGTGCGGGTGCGGCGGCGCGAGTTCGGCCGCGTCTTCGACGCACACGATCCGCTCGCGGGCATCGACTTCGGCGAGCAGCGCGGACAAGAGGGTCGTCTTCCCAGCCCCGGTGCCGCCGACCACCAGGAACGCGAGCCGAGCCCGGATGACGCGCTCCAGCAGGGTTTTCGCGTCCGGCGGCACCGCGCCCGCCGCCGCCAGCGCGCCCAACCCCTGGGTGGCGGGGCGCAGCACTCGCAGCGACAGACATGTGCCGCCCTGTGCGATCGGCGCGAGCACCGCGTGCAGCCGAACGCCGAACGAATCACCGAGCGCCGCTTCGGTTCCGGCCAGTCGTCCGTCCACCCACGGCTGGGCGTCGTCGAGCCTGCGCCCCGCCGCAAGCGCCAACCGCTGGGCGAGCCTGCGCACCGCCGCCTCGTCTGGGAACGTGACCGGGGTCCTCTCCAGCCCGTGTCCGCGGTCGATCCATACCGCGTCGGGCGCCGTCACAAGGACATCCGCGACCCGAGGATCGTGCAGCAGTGGCTCGAGCACCCCCGCGCCGGTCATCTCGGTCTGCAACAGCCGCAGCGCGCGCAGCAGGTCGGTGTCACCGAGGACGCCGCCCGCTTCGGCGCGAATGGCCGCCGCGACGGCCGCCGGGTCGGGATCGCCCGGTTCACCCGCCAGTCGCTCCCGCACGCGATCCAGGAGCTCGGCCGTCACCAGCGCGTTCACGGTTCGCTCCGCACGGCAGGCGCGCCGAGCACCGCGAGCACCGCATCGGCCGCGTCCTTGAGCGGTCCACGCCGCGGAGTGGCGAGCCCGCCGCGCTCCAGGCGGGCCGCCAAGCCCCCTTCGGCTCGGACGGCCGCCAGCAGCGGGAGGTCGAGGACCTCGGCCACCTCGGCTCCGCGCAGCCCGCCCGGCGCCGGACCGCGGAGCACCAAGCCCTGGTTGGGATTTCGCCTGCCGATATACGCCGCGACGGACTCCGCCGCGGCCACCGCCCGCAGCGTGGCCTGCACGACCAGCACCACCAGATCCGCGCTTTCGAGCATCTGTTCCGCGTGCGCGCCGCGCTCACCGGACACGTCGCAGATCACGAGATCGCCTGCGGCACGGCCTGCTTCGATCACCGCGCGCGCCGCGCCCGCCCCGATAGCGCCCGGCAATCGACCGGCACCGCCGCGGCCGCAGGACAGCACGGACAGCCCCGGCGACGCCTTCGGCAGCGCGTCGTGCAACGCCGTCGCCGCGATCCTGCCGTCCTCGACGACCAGGTCCGGCCAGCGCAGCCCCATACCCGTCTCTATGCCCAACAGCAGGTCGAGGCCGCCGCCGAGGGGTGCTCCGTCGACGAGCACGGTGTCGCGACGGAACCCTTCGGCGGCGGCGCGCAGGGCGGTGGCAGCCGCGAGAACCGAGGCTCCCGCGCCACCGCTCGCACCGGCGACAGCCACCACGACACCGTCGGATGCGCGCCGCTCGCCGTGCTCAGCAAACTTCTCGATAAGCCCCACCGCGGCCCCCGGCAGCGCGATGACGCGCTCGGCGCCGACCGCCGCCGCGGCCTGCCAACCGGGTAGTCCGGGCTCCCCATCGGTCACCAGAACGACGCCGCCCCGCCGCGGGTAACCGGCTGCCGCGCACTCACCCGCCGTGACTGTGTCGAGGATCACCATGGGCGCCCCTGACCAGGCATGCCTGCCCACCGGCGGCTCGCGTTCGTCGAGCAGGCGCTCCGCGGCCGCGGCGACCCGGCGGACCTCGTCTCGTAACCGGACATCCCGGATGAGCACGAGCGCGGGCGAGATCGAGACTGTCTGCGCGACGTCGTTATCCATGCAGGTCAGCGTGGTGCACGCGAAGGCTCGCCAGAAGACCCGAGATGCCGAATGTGGATAACTCCGACGCTGTGGACAACCGTCGGACCGACGAAGAAGGGGAATTCGTCCCCGAAATAGAGGACGGCCCCAGCCGGGGGGGGAGGAGGCTGGGGCCGTCGGGTTCAGCCCCGGGGGGTCGGGCTGAACGCGCCTGGACCATGTCCAGGTGCCAGCAATACTACACCCAATCCCCGGCACGCACGCAAGTCCGTCATCGAAGAACTTTGCCGTCACCGCCGCTCCGGCGTCTCTCGAGCAAACTCGTGGCCGCCCCCGGTGACCCGACCCGCCCACCGGCATTTGCACGGTGTGCATATTCTGAACGGGTGACGGCCGAGGACGACCAGACAACGGATCCGGACCATCAGGCGGGCGCCGCGACGACAGCGGACAGCGCCCCGACCAGGCGCGGGCGCGTGGCCGCGTTCTTCGATCTCGACAAGACGGTGATCGCGAAATCGAGCGCCTTCGTCTTCAGCAAGCCGTTCTTCGCTCAGGGTCTGCTCAACCGCAGGACCGTGCTGGAGAGCAGCTACGCGCACTTTCTCTTCCTGCTGTCGGGCGCCGACCACGACCAGATGGAGCGGATGCGTGAACATCTGACCAAGATGTGCGCGGGCTGGGACGTCGAGCAGGTGAAATCCATTGTCGCCGAGACACTTCACGAGCTGGTCGACCCGCTGATCTACGCGGAGGCCGCCGATCTCATTGCCGATCACAAGATTCGGGGCCACGACGTGGTGATCGTCTCGGCGTCCGGCGAGGAGATGGTCGGCCCCATCGCCGAGGTGCTCGGCGCCTCGCGCACCGCGGCCACCAGGATGGTCGTCGAGGACGGCAAGTACACCGGCGAGGTCGAGTTCTACTGCTACGGCGACGGCAAGGTCGAGGCCATCGAAAAGCTCGCCGCCGCAGAGGGTTACGACCTTTCGCGCTGCTATGCCTATTCCGATTCGGCGACCGATCTGCCGATGCTGAGCGCCGTCGGCCACCCGACGGCGGTGAACCCCGATCGCAATCTCCGCCGCGAGGCGACTGCCCGCGGCTGGCCGATCCTCGCCTTCTCCAACCCGGTCTCGCTGTGGGCGCGATTCCAGTCGCCCTCGTCGACCACCCTTGCCGCGACCGCGGCCGTAGGACTCAGCGCGGTGTTGGCCGGAGCGATCAGTTATCGCCTGCTGCGGCGCCGCCGCTGATCATTGACTGTGGACCCGGCTGCGCGCCGCCGCACTGTTCAACAGGGGTAGCCGATGGCTCGCCGGGGGTTCGACAGCCCAGCTCCGAGGGTTCGCGACCAGGCATTCAAGCACGAAACGCCGACAAACACGCCGATTTTTCATTGTTTTCTCGACCCTTGAGTGAGCCCGCTCACAGTGGTAGAAATGAGTCACGGAAGGACGGAAGGCCAAGGCGGAGCCGGAAGAGAAGGTTCAGTCTCCCATCCCACCCTTCCCAGCACGGACACCAGGCACCCACGCGGAGCACGCCGCGACAAGGGCAGAAGCGTTGTGGGCCTGCGAGATTCGAATTGTCGACGGCGAAGGCCTCGCACAGGTTGCGGGGATGAACCGGCGGAGTTCGAATAGTCGCCGAGGCCGCAGAACACAACCCACCTAGCACGCTTGGTAACCCGGTAGTCCGTGCTAGCGGGCGGTGAGGTCGTCAACGACAACGCCGCCCGCTTTGATGTGCGGGGGAACTTCGAGACGTCCGCCGAGTCGCTATCCCGACGCCGCGTCGGCGATCGACGTCGCCTCCCTGGCGCCGTCCTCCAGCGCACCGCAGCACAGGATCACCCATCCGCCGACCGCCTCGGGCCTGCCGGTCCCGAATTCCGCGGCCGCGGCCTCGTACGCCTGCTTGCGCCGCAGCCAGAACACCTCGGGCACCCCCAGGCTGTGTGGGTCCAGGCCCCTTGCCACCGACACCAACCGCGATGCCGCACGCGCGACGATCCCGTCCGCCGTGCCGAACGGTCGCAACGCCAGTAGCTCGCCGTGCACCACCGCCGCGACGACCGGCGCGGGCGCCTTGGTGGTCAACACGGTCTGCGCCAGCAGATCCAGCCGCTCGGCGACGCCCGCGTCGGCGCGCGGCCGCCCGAGCAGCTGCTCGTCGGTCACCAGGTCGGCGGCCGCCAGCAGGTGCAACCGAGCCAGGGCCTGGAGCGGCGCGCGCTGCCAGGTGCCCGCGAGGTTGCGCAGGGCATCGCCGTCCAGCGCCTGCCCCACGCGCAGCGAGCCCGCCAGGATCGGATCCTCCACCCGGCCGTCGGCGGGCAGGTCGGTGCTGCCGCCGTCGATGGCCGCGGAGGACCGCGCCGCGCGCACCGCCGCCTCGGCCGCGGTGGTCGGCCAGCCGCGCCGGTTCGCCTTGTGCCGGTGCACCGCGGCCAGTGCATCGCGGGCGCGGTCGGCGGCGTCGCGCACGCCGGGCAGGTCGACGAGGGGCTGCAGCGGATCGGTCACGGGATACGAGGCTACTTGCGCGGCCACCTCACCCCGCCAGCAGATCCCGCCCCGGGATCGCGTCGAGCAGCCGGCGCGTGTAGTCCTCGCGCGGGTGGTCGAACACCTGCTCGGCGCTCGCCGCCTCGACGACCCGGCCCTGCTGCATGACCAGCACGTCGTCCGCGATCTGGCGCACCACGGCCAGGTCGTGCGAGATGAAGAGATAGGAAAGCCCCAGCGCGGCTTGCAGATCGTTGAGCAGATTCAGAATCTGCGCCTGCACGAGCACGTCGAGCGCGGACACCGCCTCGTCGCAGACCACCACCTCGGGCGACAGCGCGAGGGCCCGCGCGATCGCGACCCGCTGACGCTGGCCGCCGGACAGCTCGTTCGGATAGCGCCGTTGCACCGAGGCGGGCAGCGACACCTTGTCCAGCAGGTCACGCACCACCGCGGCGCGCTCCTTCAGCGTGCCGATCCGGTGGACGCGCAGCGGCTCCTCGATCGTGCGGAAGATCGAGTACATGGGGTCGAGCGAGCCGTACGGGTCCTGGAAGATCGGCTGCACCCGGCGGCGGAAGGCGAAGGTGCCCGCGCGATCCAACGTGGTCACATCGCGTCCGTCGAAGGTGACGGCGCCCGAGGTCGGCGCGAGCAGGCCGAGCACCATCTGCGCGACGGTCGACTTGCCCGACCCGGATTCGCCGACGATGGCGGTGGTGGTGCCGCGGCGCAGCCGGAACGACACGTCGTCGACCGCACGCAGCTCCGACGACTTCCTCCACGGCGCGCCGCCGCGGATCGGGAACACCTTGGTGAGCCGCTCGGCGACCACCACATCGGGCGCGGCCGATTCGGCCTCGGCGATCTGCTCGGCCTGCTCGCGAATCTCGATCCGCTTGCGCACCGCGGAGAGCCGCTGCGAGGCGAGCGAAGGCGCCGAGTTCACCAGCTTCTTGGTGTAGGCGTGCTGGGGATCGCGCAGAATGCGCAGTGCGGGACCGGATTCCACCACCTGCCCCCGGTACATCACCACCAAGTGCTCGGCCCGTTCGGCGGCCAGGCCGAGATCGTGGGTGATGAGCAGGACGGCGGTGCCGAGCTCGGCGGTCAATCCGTCGAGGTGATCGAGGATCTGACGCTGCACGGTGACGTCCAGCGCCGAGGTCGGCTCATCGGCGATCAACAGTTTCGGACGGCACGACAACCCGATCGCGATCAGCGCCCGCTGCCGCATGCCGCCGGAGAATTCGTGCGGGTACTGATTCATCCGCCGCGCCGCATCCGACATGCCCGCTTCCTCGAGCAACTCGACGGCCCGTCGGCGCGCCTCGGATCCTTTGGCGATTCCGTTGGCCTCCAATGTCTCCCGCACCTGGAACCCGACCTTCCACACCGGATTCAGGTTGGACATCGGGTCCTGCGGCACCAGCCCGATGCCGCGCCCGCGCACCGCGAGGATCTCCTTCTTCGACGCGTTGGTGAGGTCCTTGCCGTCGAACACGATCGACCCCGCGGTGATCCGGCCGGTGCCGGGCAGCAAGTCGATGACGGCGTGCGCCGTGGTGGTCTTCCCGGAACCCGACTCACCGACGATCGCGACGGTCTGGCCCGGGTACACGGTGAGACCGACGTTGCGCACCGCGGGCACCTGCCTGCCCTCGGAGCTGAAACAGACATCGAGATCACGGATTTCGAGCAGCGGACGGTCCGTCATCGCGACGCTCACCTCTTCCTTGCCTTCGGGTCGAGCGCGTCGCGCACCGCGTCGCCGAGCATGATGAAGCTCAGCACGGTGATGGCGAGCGCGGCGGCGGGATAGAACAGGATCGCCGAGGTGCGCAGATCGTTCTTGGCCCTGGCGATGTCGCCACCCCAGGACACGATGTCGGGCGGCAGCCCCACACCGAGATACGACAGCGTCGCCTCGGTGACGATGAAGACGCCCAGCCAGATGGTGGAGACCACGATGAGCGGGCCCGCCGCGTTCGGCAGCACGTGCCGGACCAGTGTTCCCGTCCTGGAGACGCCCAACGCCTTTGCCGCCGTGACGTATTCGCTGTTCTTGGCCTCGATGACCGCGCCGCGCGCGATGCGGGCCGCCTGCGGCCAGGTGAACGAGGCGAGCACCAGGACGACGTTCCACATGGTCGCGGGCCGCAGCATCTGCAACAGGACGATCGCGGCGAGCATCATCGGGATGGCGTAGAAGATCTCCGCGATGCGCGAGACGATCTCGTCCAGCACTCCGCCGAAGAACCCGGCCGCCGCGCCGAGCGTGCCGCCGATCAGCACGAACAGCGCCGCCGCGCTCAGCCCGACCAGCACGGAGGCCCGCGCGCCGTAGATGGTCCTGGTGTAGACGTCGCAGCCCTGCCGGTCGAAGCCGAAGGGATGTCCCGGGCGCGGGGGCGCCATGATGTCGTCGCCGAGGCAGTGGCGCGGGTCCTGATCGGTGAACAGTCCCGGCCACAGCACCACCACCGTCACCGCCACGATCAACAGCACGGCGACCAGGAAGATCGGGTTGCGCCGCAGCTGCCGCCAGGCGTCGCCCCAGATGCTGGTCGGCTCGCCCGACGTGTCGACGCGGTCGGTGGCGAGCACCTCCACCTCGTCCTGCGGCGCGACGTAGTACTCCTGACCGGGCCTGATGTCGCTGCTCGCGTCCTTCTCCAGCTCAGGCATAGCGGATCCTCGGGTCGAGTGCGGCGTAGAGCAGATCCACGATCAGGTTGGCCAGCAGGAAGATCACCACGAGCACCGTGACGAACGAGACGACCGTCGGCGGCTCCACCCGCTGGATCGCCTGGTACAGGGTGCCGCCGACGCCGGGGATGTTGAAGATGCCCTCGGTGACGATCGCCCCGCCGATCAGCGCGCCGAGATCGGCGCCGAGGAAGGTCACCACCGGGATCATCGAATTGCGCAGGATGTGCACGGTCACCACGCGACGTCTGCTCAGCCCTTTGGCGGTCGCGGTGCGCACGTAGTCGGCGGACATGTTCTCCGCCACGGAATTTCGCGTCAGCCGCAGCACATAGGCGAACGAGAGCGAGCCGAGCACGAACGCGGGCAGCAGCAGTTCCGTGAAACTCGCCTTCGCACTGACGGTCGTCGGCGCGATGCCCCACTTCACGCCGAACAGGAACTGCGCGACATAACCGACGACGAACACCGGCACGGCGATGATCACCAGGCTGGCCACCAACATCGTCGAATCGAACAGCTTGCCCTTGCGCAGACCGGCGATCAGGCCGAACACGATGCCGAACACGCCTTCGATGAACACCGCCATGACGGAGAGCTTGATCGTGATCGGGAAGGCCCTCGCCAGCTCGTCGCGGACCGGACGACCGGAGTACGCGGTGCCGAAATCGAAGGTCAGGATGCCTTTCAGATAGAACAGGTACTGCGTGATGAACGGCTCGTCGAGGTGATATCTGGCCCGCAGCTGGGCCTCGACGGCAGGGGTGAGCGGCTTCTCACCGGCCAGCGCCTTGATCGGATCGCCGGGGATGAGGAAGACCATCGCGTAGATGAGCAGCGTCGCGCCGAGGAACACGGGGATCATCTGGAGCAGGCGCCGCACGACATACCAAGCCATATTTCCTCCGGAAAGTACCGAGCCGGACCGACTTTCGCCGTCGGCCCGGCTCCCCGGGCGTCTACTTCTCGATGCCCTCGAAATCGAACAGGCCGTTCCAGGCCAGGTGGGCGTTGCGGACCCGATCCGAATGGCCCGCCGCCGCCACGTAGTCCAGCACCGGGATGTCGGCCATGTCCCTGATCAGCAGGGCCTGCGCCTGGGCGATGATCCGGTAGGACTCCTCCTGGGTCGGCGCGGCGAGCGCGGCGTCGAGCAGCCGGTCGAATTCGGGGTTGTCGTAGTTGACGTTGTTGGTCTCGGAGTAGCTGTAGTACTGCGAGGTGAGGAACTGCAGCATCGTCGGATAGTCGCCCTGCCAGCCGTAACGGAAGGACTTGCGGATGGTTTCGGCGTTCACCTCGTCGCGGATGTTCTTGAAGGTCGGGTACGGCACCGCGATGGCGTCGATGCCGAGGGTGTTCTTGACGCTGTTGGCCACCGCCTCCACCCATGCCTGATGGCCGCCGTCGGAGTTGTAGGCGACCTCGTAGCGCCCCGACCACGGCGAAATGGCGTCGGCCCGCGCCCACAACCGCTTGGCCTCCTCGGGGTTGTACTTCAGCACCTCCGAACCGGGCAGGTTGCCGTCGAAGCCGGGCAGCGTGCTCGCGGTGAAGTCGCGCGCCGGGATGCGGGTGCCGTGAAAGATCTTCTCGCAGATCTGCTCCCGGTTGATCGCCATCGAGAGGGCGCGGCGGCGCAGCAGTCCCTCCTCGCCCGCGAAGTGCGGGACGTTGGACTGGACGCCGATGTGCTGGTTCTGCGCGACCGGCTTGGCGATCGCGCAATCGCCGAGCTCCTGCTTGTACACCGAGAGCGCGCTGGACGGAATGGTGTCGAGTGCGTCGAGATTGCCGGACTGGAGATCGGCGTACGCGGTGTCGAAGGACTGGTACATGACGAACCGCAGGCCCTTGTTCTTGGCCGGACGGCCGCCCCGATAGTCCGGATTGGGCACCAGATCGATCTTGACGTTGTGCTCCCATGCGCCCGCGTCGGCGAACTTGTACGGTCCGTTGCCGATCGGGTTCTGCCCGAACGCCTTCATGTCCGCGAACGCCGCCTCGGGCAGCGGATAGAAAGGCGCGTAGCCGAGTTCGCTCTCGAAATCGATGGAAGGCGCCTTCAGCTCGACGGTGAAGGTGCGATCGTCGACCACCTTCAGGCCCGACATCGTCTGGGCGGTGGGCTTTTCCGCCGACACCTCGTCGAAGCCGAGAATCGGCGAGAACACGTAGCTCTGCAGCTGCGCGTTGGTGCCGAGCGCGCCGTAGTTCCACGCGTCGACGAACGACTTGGCTGTCACCGCCGTGCCGTCGGTGAACTTCCAATCCGGCTCGATGGTGATCCGATAGTTCTTCCGATCGCTGGTCTCGATCGACTGCGCCATCTCGTCGTGCGCTGTGCCGTCGGCGTCGTAGTACTTCAGCCCGGCGTACAGCCGGTCGACGACGCGGCCGCCCATGTTTTCGTTGGTATTGGTCGGCACCAGCGGGTTCTGCGGTTCAGCGCCGTTGACAGTGACGATGTCGGCGTCGGCGCCGTCGTCGGAGGAACATGCGGACAGTCCTAGGCTCGTGGCCAGCAGGACGCCCGCGGCGAGCGCGGTAACTCTGTGGAATCGCAACGCGTACTCCCGATTTCGAGAAGGTCGAAGGCGGCTGCACGGCCCGCGCCCCATGATCCTCTCCAGCGCGTGCCCTATGTCCCGCCTCGGATGTCAGGGACGTTAGCCATCGGCAAGGGACCTTGTCATCGGATCGCCCTATGTTCGTTTCACTTGTTACCAATGCGGCAACACCCGCGAAACACCGCAACTATGCCACCGGGGCGGCGCGATCCGGCGCGTACTCGTCGGCGCGGCGTGGGTCACAGTTGGCTAGTGTCGAGTTCGGGCAGAGCCGACGCGAAAGAAGAGACGTGATGACCGAAACCACCGCCGACCACCGGGACTCGTATCCGCCCAGCGCGGAGTTCGCCGCCGCGGCGAACGCCGACGCCGCGCTGTATCGGGCGGCCGCCGACGATCGCGACGCTTTCTGGGCCGAGCAGGCCGAGCGGCTGCACTGGCACCAGAAGTGGAACCAGGTGCTGGACTGGAGCGACGCGCCCGTCGCCAAGTGGTTCGTCGAGGGCAAGCTCAACGTCGCCTACAACTGCGTGGACCGCCACGTCCTCGACGGGCACGGCGACCAGGTCGCCATCCACTGGGAAGGCGAACCGGGCGATTCCCGCGACATCACCTACCGGCAGCTGCTCGACGAGGTGTCGCAGGCCGCCAACTACCTGACCGAGCTCGGGCTCGAGGCAGGCGACCGGGTGGCCATCTACATGCCGATGGTGCCCGAGGCCATCGTCTCGATACTCGCCTGCGCGCGGCTCGGACTCACCCACTCGGTGGTGTTCGCGGGCTTCTCCCCCACCGCCTTGCGCCAGCGCGTGGACGACGCGCGCGCCCGCCTCGTCATCACCACCGACGGGCAATGGCGCCGTGGCAAGTCCGCGCCGCTCAAGGAGGCCGTGGACGAGGCGCTCTACGCCCACGGCGATGTGCCGCCCCGCCCGAGCGGTCAGGGCCCGGAGGAGGAAGCCCGCGTAACCACGGAGGGCCCCCGATCGGGCGGAGATGAACACAGCGTGGAGCACGTGTTGGTGGTGCGGCGGACGAACGTCGAGGTGCCCTGGACCGAAGGTCGTGACCTCTGGTGGCACGAGACCGTCGCACAGTCGCCGACCGAGCACGAGGCGCAGCCCTTCGACGCCGAGCACCCCCTGTTCATCCTCTACACCTCCGGCACCACCGGAAAACCCAAAGGCATCCTGCACACCTCCGGCGGCTACCTCACCCAAGCCTCCTACACCCACCACAACGTCTTCGACCACAAACCCGGACAAGACGTCTACTGGTGCACCGCCGACATCGGCTGGGTCACCGGCCACAGCTACATCGTCTACGGACCCCTGTCCAACCGCACCACCCAAGTCGTCTACGAAGGCACCCCCAACTCGCCCACCGAACACCGGCACTTCGAGATCATCGAAAAGTACGGCGTCACCATCTATTACACCGCGCCCACACTCGTGCGCACTTTCATGAAGTGGGGCCGCGAGATCCCCGCGGCGCACGATCTGTCCAGCATCCGGCTGCTCGGCTCGGTCGGTGAGCCGATCAACCCGGAGGCGTGGCGCTGGTACCGCGAGGTCGTCGGCGCGAACGCCACACCCATCGTGGACACCTGGTGGCAGACCGAGACCGGCGCGATCATGATCTCCCCGCTGCCCGGCGTCACCGCCGCCAAGCCCGGCGCCGCGATGACAGCGCTGCCCGGCATCTCCGCGCAGGTCGTCGACGAAGAGGGCAAGCCCGTGCAGCGCGGGGAGACCGAGGCCAACGGCTACCTGGTGCTCGACCAGCCGTGGCCGTCCATGCTGCGCGGCATCTGGGGCGACATGGAGCGGTACAAGGCCACCTACTGGGAGCGCTATGCCGAACAGGGCTGGTACTTCGCCGGTGATGGCGCCAAGCTCGACGCCGACGGCGACCTGTGGGTGCTCGGCCGGGTCGACGACGTCATGAACGTCTCCGGCCACCGCATCTCCACCGCCGAAGTCGAATCCGCCCTCGTCGGACACTCCGGCGTCGCCGAAGCCGCTGTCGTCGGCGCCAGCGACACCACCACCGGCCAAGGCATCGTCGCCTTCGTCATCCTCACCGCCGAAACCGAGGACACCGGCGACGCCCTCATCGATGAACTGAAGGCCGAAGTCGCCCGCGAAATCAGCCCCATCGCCAAACCACGCGAAATCCACGTCGTCCCCGAACTCCCCAAAACCCGCAGCGGCAAAATCATGCGCCGCCTGCTCCGCGACGTCGCCGAAGGCCGCGAACTCGGCGACACCTCCACCCTCGTCGACCCGAACGTCTTCGAGGCCATCCGAGCCAGCCGCGCCTGACGGGCTTCTCGCAGAGGCCCCGGACGCCTCGCAGAGGTTCTATGCGCTGCGCAGCGGGTGGAACCTCTGCGCGGAAGCATGCCGCGTGCAGGGTAGGGCCGGTGACCGATCTTGTCACCGGCCCTACCCGTTAGAATTGCGTAAGGTGTGCCGGGAAGTCTGGTCGGCGTGCGGGCAGGTGGTCCGAGTCCGAAGGGCGGGGCCGCGAGTCCGCTTGTTGCCCGCCGGCCGAAAGGTACTTCGTGATCACTCAGGTGCGCTCCGAGCTGACCCGGTATCTGCGAACCGAAACCGTGGGTGGCGCACTGCTTCTCATCGCCGCTGCGATCGCGTTGCTGTGGGTGAACTCGCCGTGGGGCGACAGCTACCTCACGATGACCGAGACGGTGCTGGCGATAAAGCCGCTGCATCTGGAACTGACGCTTGCCGATTGGACCGCGGACGGTCTGCTCGCGGTCTTCTTCTTCGTCGCCGGGCTCGAGCTCAAACGCGAACTCGTGGTCGGTGAGCTCGCCGACCGCAAACGCGCCGCGCTGCCGATCATCGCCGCTGTCGGCGGCGTGGTCACGCCCGCGCTGATCGCGGCGGTCGTCGGCTACGGCATCGAGGGCATGGACCGCGGCTGGGCCATCCCGGTGGCCACCGACATCGCGTTCGCGCTGGCCGTGCTCGCCATGACCGGTTCGCGCATCCCGGCGGGCGCGCGGGTGTTCCTGCTCAGCCTGGCCGTGGTGGACGATCTGCTGGCCATCATCCTGATCGCGGTGCTGTTCACCACCGCGCTCTCACTGCTGTGGCTGCTCGCCGGCGCGGCCTGTTTCGCGGCGTGGGCGCTGGCCCAGCACCGCAGGATCACCTCGCCGGTGGTGTATGTGCCGCTGGCGCTGGTCTCCTGGTACGCGCTGCACGAGGCGGGCATCCATCCGACGCTCGCGGGTGTCGCGCTCGGCCTGCTCACCAGGGTGCGCACGGATCCCGACGAGGACGAGGCGCCCGCGACCCGGTGGGAGCATCGGTTCCAGCCGATCTCGGCCGGGCTGTGCGTGCCGCTGTTCGCGTTGTTCGCCTCCGGAGTGCCACTGGACGGCAAGGTCTTCGGCGAGCTGTTCACCAACCGGCTCTCGCTGGCCATCATTCTGGGCCTGCTGCTGGGCAAGACCATCGGCATCTTCGGAATCACCTGGGTCGCAATCCGGTTCGGCGTCGCGAAGAAGCCCGCGAACCTCGGATACCGCGACATGTTCGCCCTGTCGGTGCTCGGCGCGATCGGCTTCACGGTTAGCCTTCTCGTGGCAGAACTCGCGCTGGCCGACGTCGGCGACGGCTCGTCCGTCGAATTGGCGAAAGCCGCGGTGTTGGTGACCTCGATGGCGGCATCGCTCGCCGGTTCGGCGCTACTGTTGCGACGTGGGCGTGTCCACCAAGCGCGACGCGAGGCTCGTGCGCTGGAACCGGAGTGAGGAAGGCGCGGCATGAGCGAACGCAGTGAGCGAATCATGTGCCAGCGCGCTTCGCGCATGCCGGAACCGAGCGCCAGCGAGGTGCAGGCATGAGCGAACGCAGTGAGCGAATCATGTGCCAGCGCGCTTCGCGCATGCCGGGGCCGAGCGCCAGCGAGGTGCAGGCATGAGCGACGAGCCCGCAGACGGTAGCCTGCGTGACGATGGTGGACGCCGGAAGCGCCGCACATCGAACGGAGCTGAAAGCAGTGCCGGGACAGGGAGAAGGGTCGACCAAGTGAGTTTCACCCAGGGCGGTAACGGGAACGACGCGCACAGCGGGCGCACGGTCACCTCCATTCCGCTGACCGATGCCAACCCGATCGGTTCCGCCAGTTTCGGCACCCTGGTCCGCGACGCGGCCGAACAGATGTCGACCCTGGTGCGCGCCGAGGTCGAGCTGGCCAAGGCCGAGGTCACCGGCGAGATCAAGAAGGGCCTGCAGGGCAGCGTCTACTTCATCCTCGCGCTGACCGTCCTGCTGTTCAGCACGTTCTTCTTTTTCTTCTTCCTCGGCGAGCTGCTCGACGTGTGGCTGGCCAGGTGGGCCGCCTTCCTGATCGTGTTCCTGCTGATGGTCGCCGCGACCGCGGCACTGGCGTTCCTCGGCTATCGCCGGGTGAAGAAGCTGCGCGCCCCCGAGAAGACCATCGATTCGCTGAAGCAGGCCCGCTCTGTGCTGCCGAGCGGGTTCGGCGGCTCGCACGACGAGCACCTGGCGCTGGAGAAGCGCGTCAACTGACCGTGCGGGTCGTGGTCGCGGCGACGCACGCCGACTACTAGGCTCGGTCGGCGTGTCGTCGAACTTCCTTCCGGATCCGTCCAGCGTCCGTTACGACGGTCCGTGGACGCACCGGGACGTTCATGCCAACGGCATTCGATTCCACATCGTCGAGGCCGCGCCCGAGCGCACCGAGGCGCCGCTGGTGGTGCTGCTGCACGGATTCGCGGACTTCTGGTGGTCGTGGCGGCATCAGCTGACCGGGCTCACCGAGCTGGGTTTCCGCGCGGTCGCGGTGGATCTGCGCGGCTACGGCGACAGCGACAAGCCCCCGCGCGGCTACGACGGCTGGACTTTGGCGGGCGATATCGCCGGACTCATTCGCGCGCTCGGCCACACCGAGGCCGTCCTGGTCGGTCACGCGGAGGGCGGACTGGTCTGCTGGGCCACCGCGGTGCTGCACCCGCGGCTGGTGCGCGCCATCGCGCTGGTGGGCTCGCCGCACCCGGGCGCGCTGAAGCGCGCTGTGCTGCGCGACTCGCGCCAGCGCCGCGCCTGGCTGCCGAACTTCCTGCGTTATCAGCTGCCCCGCTATCCGGAACACCGGCTGACCACCGGCGACGGGTACGAGGTCGAGCGGCTGCTGCGGCAGCGGGTCACCGAGTCCTGGTCGGGCAGCTCCGAATTCGTCGACACGGCGCGGCGCATGCGCTCGGCCATCCAGATCCCTGGCGCCGCGCACTGTGCGCTGGAGTATCAGCGCTGGGCCTTCCGCAGCCAGTGGCGACCGGACGGCCGCCGATTCATGGCCACCGTCCGAGTGCCCATCGGCATCCCCGTGCTCGCGCTGCGCGGCGAGTTCGACGACTACCTGCTGCCGAGCACCATCCGCGGCGGCGAGCAGTGGTCGCCGCACCGCAGACTCGTCACCGTCCCGAACGCGGGACACTTCGCGCACCAGGAGAACCCGGACGTGGTGACGGCGGAACTGGCGAAGTTCCTCGACTGACGTCGGGCGGCGCCGGCACTGTGCGGTCACGGCCCGGCCGAGTGATACAGCTCGAACGCTGTCGAACGTCTCGCTGACCACCCGGCGAAAGCGCGGATCGGTCCTGCTCGATGCTCCCAGCGCAACGGCCGCCGACCGGCGAGCGGTCGACGGCCGTTGCGCGAGAGTCTCGCCCGCACTCAGCTGAGCACGCAGGCTCCCGTGTCGACCGGGAGGTGCGCACCAATCGCCTTGTCGAGGTCGGAGCGGACCTCGTCGAGGGTGAGCACGTACCCGGTGTCGTCGTCGGTCACCGCGGCGCCGAACACGACGCCGAGCACCTGGCCTTCGGTGTCCACCAGCGGGCCGCCCGAGTTGCCCGCGCGCACCAGGCCGCGGACGGTGTAGACCTCACGCTCGACCGTGCCGTTGCGGTAGATCGTCGGGCCGGTGAGGTCGAGCGTCTCGCGGACGCGGGCCGCGCTCGCCGTGTACGGTCCGCCGCCCGGGTAGCCGAGCACGATCGCGCTGTCGCCGGAGCGAGCGGGCGCGGGCGCCTGCGGCACCACCGGCGAGGTCAGGCCCGGCACCGAGAGCACCGCGATGTCCTTGGACGGATCGAACAGCACGACGGTGGCGTCCAGCGGGCCGCGCGCGGTGTCCACCGCGACGCTGGTGGTGCCCGCGACCACGTGGGCGTTGGTCATGACCCGCTCCGGCGCGATGACGAAGCCCGAACCCTCCAGCGCGCGCTGGCAACTCGGCGCCACGCCGCGAATGCGCAGCACGCTCTGCTGAAGCGACGCCGCGACGGGGCTGGCGAGGACGCTCGGATCCGGCGGCTCGACCGCGGCGATGGGCGCGCGACCGAACGGGCCGATCACGTCCGGCAGCCCGGAAGTGTTGAGCAGCTTCGAGAATTCGTTGGGGACCTTGCGCAGCCAATTCGGCGCGACGTCGTTGACGTCGGCCAGCACCCGCGACCCGTTGATCGCGGTGGCGATCGCGGGCTGGGACGAGGTCGCCAGCGGCAGCGCGAGCAGCCAGGCGGTGACCAGCACCGCCACCGCCTGCAACACCGCGCCCACCACGCTGTCCACGCTGCGGGTGAACGGATGCCGCATCCCGCTGCGCGCGGCGCGGCCGAGCACCATGCCCGCGACCTCGCCGACGATCACCAGCAGCACGATCAGCAGCACGCCGGTGAGCACCCGGGTCCGCCCCTCGTCCACGTGCACCAGGATGTGCGGGGCGATGAGAATGCCTGCCACCGCGCCGAGCACGACGCCGAGGAAGGCCAGCGCCGAGGCCACGGCGCCCTGCCGCCACCCGGACGCGGCAGCGGCCAGGGCGAGCAGCACCACGATGATGTCGAGCCAGGCCGAGGAACTCATAAAGTCATCCCCACTGCGGCGAGCGCGGTTTCCAGGTCGCGCACATCGTCGCGATCCCATTCCAGTTCCCAGCCCGCGGACTGGAAGATGCCCGCGAGTATCCCGCCGGTGAGCCCCCAGACCAGCATGCCGTCGACCTGGAAGGCCGGGCTCTGATAACCGAGGCTGCCACGGACGAGGAAACGATTGGCCGGATCGAGCATCTCGGAGAGCGGTACCCGCACCACCCGCTCGGTCTCGCTCTGGTTCACCACCCGCACCTCACCCGGCGTACGCCAGTAGGCCACCACCGGGGTCACGTCGAAGCGCGACGGCGGCACAAAGAGCTTCGGCAGCACCGCGAGCGGTTCGACGTGATCGCGCAGCACGCCGGTCTCCTCGCACGCCTCGCGCAGCGCGGTGTCGATCGGGCCCTCGTCCTCGGGATCGACCGCGCCGCCGGGGAAGGCGACCTGGCCCCGATGCTGGCGCAGGGTCGAGGCACGCTGGGTGAGCAGCACGTCGGCGTCGGCGGGCAGCCCGCCCGGAGCCGTCGGATCGTCCTCCGTCGAGCCGCTGAACAGCACGAGCACCGCGGCTTGGCGCGGCTCGCCGGTGACGGTCATGGCTCGGCGCAGGGCGCGCGCGATCGTCAACGTGTCGGTCGCCTCGGCGTGGCCGGGCTCGACGGCTCGGCGCAGCCAGTGCGGAATATCGGTGGGGAGCGGAATCGTCATGCCGCTCCCCCGGTGAACCTGCGCACCACCACCTCCACAACCGTTCCGTCCGCCCGCAACAGACGCTGCGAGATGTTTTGTGGTGTAGACCTTCTCACGACGCCTCCGCGGGCCGCGCACATGACCGCCGCTCCGTCACGTTCGTACGCCCAGCGCCGCGGCCACCGTATCGGCAATATCGTCGACCCCGGTAAACGTACGCACGACAACCTGCGCCAGCGAACCATCCGGGCGAATCAGTACCGAAATCGGCAGCACGGCGGGTGCGCCGACCGCGCTGCGCACCGCGGTCTCGGCGTCGAGCACGCCGGGCAGGTGCACATCCAGACCCGTCAGGCGCAGCAGCGCCTTGGCCTCGTCGGGGTCGCTGTGCACGGTCAGCACCGTGACGTCGTCACCCGCCCGCTCCGCGAACTGCCGCAGGTACGGCAACTCCTCGGCGCACGGTCCGCACCAGTAGGCCCAGAGGTTGAGCAGCACGGGTTTGCCCGCAAGCGCGGCGGCGAGGTCGACCGGCGCGCCGTCGGCCAGGCAGGTCAGCGTGATGCCGGCCAGCGGACCCGCACCCGTCGCGCCCGGCGCGGGTCGCGGGCAGGGCGCGAGCCCGGCCTCCGCACGCAGCTGCGCGGGAACCTGACGCGCGCCGGACGGGGCGCCCGCATCGGACGCGGTGTCCTCGCCACCGCGCGGCCACAGCGCGATCACCGCGGCGACCGCCACGATCAGGCCGACCAGCGCCCAGCGCACCGCGGAATGAGATCTCGCCGTGCCGGGTCGTTCTTCCCGCGACGCCTCGTCCGCGGCCCGCAATCTCACAGGCCGACCATCCCGAGCAAGTGTTCGCGCTCCGGACCCTTCACCAACTTGGCCGCGAGCTCCGGCTCGGTCGGCCCCGCGCCGAACGAGGGGCAGTCGTCGGCGAGCACGCACGCGCCGCACGCCGGCTTCCTGGCATGGCAGACCCGCCGCCCGTGAAAGATCACGCGATGGGACAGCATCGTCCATTCCTTGCGCTCGACGAGCTCGCCGACGGCGTGTTCGACCTTGACCGGGTCTTCCTCGGCGGTCCACTTCCACCGGCGCACGAGCCTGCCGAAGTGCGTGTCGACAGTGATTCCGGGCACGTCGAAGGCATTGCCGAGGATGACGTTGGCAGTCTTGCGCCCGATGCCGGGCAACTTCACCAGTTCCTCGAGAGTGTGAGGTAATTCACCATCGTGCTCGGTCACCAGCGCCTGCCCGAGCCCGATCAGCGAGTTCGTCTTGTTCCGGTAGAACCCCGTCGGCCGGATGTATTCCTCCAGCTCCGCGCGGTTCGCCTCGGCGTAATCGCGCGCGCTTCGGTACTTCGCGAAGACCGCGGGCGTGGTGAGATTCACGCGCTCGTCGGTGCACTGCGCGGAAAGGATTGTCGCGACGGCCAATTCGAGCGGAGTGGTGAAATCCAGCTCACAGTGCGCGTCGGGAAAAGCCTCGGCGAGGGTGCGGTTCATGCGGCGCGCCCTTCGCACCAACCCCAGCTTCGTTTCCGCCTGTCGCGTGCGGGTTTTCCGTTTCGGAACGGTCACGGCGGTGGGTAGCGGATCGGTCGCCCCGTCGACAGCGGAAGAGCCGTTCGAATCGGTCACAGACGGGGAGGCACGCACGCGTCCACCATACGGAACCGCTCCGACAAGTTGCCCGCTCAGATCCACTGCCGTGTTCCATCTGAGACCTTCACCGTGTTTACTCCTCGATATGCAAGGACTCGCTGTGGTGCTCTTCCCAGTGGTGTTGATGCTGTTCGCACTGCTGATGGAGCGGGTCGAGAATCGGCTCCGCAAACTTCTCGAACCCGATCCGGAGGTTCAGCAGTACCTGGACAGGGCAAGCAACGCCGAGGTCAAGGAGTTGACGAAAGCCGGACTGCCCGCTGCGGTGGCCCGTATGCGCAGGCGCCGTTCCCGCAACGACGACCTGAACGTCGCTCGAGCGAGCTGAATCCACTCCCCGGACGCCGCGCAATCCACTCGTTACGTGGTGTCTGTCACTACGCCGCCAGGATGCCGCGTAGACTGCGCTGTTGGCCGATTCGCTTCGGTCCAGCCCAGAGCCATTTCCCATAAGGAGCACATTCGTGGACGAGGCCCTCGCCAGAGCAGGCATCTTCCAAGGCGTAGAGCCCACCGCGGTGGCGGCACTCGCCAAACAACTGCAGCCCGTCGATTTCCCGCGCGGCCATGTCATTTTCAACGAGGGTGAACCCGGCGATCGGCTGTACATCATCACCTCGGGCAAGGTGAAGATCGGGCGGCGGTCCCCGGACGGCCGGGAGAATCTGCTGACCATCATGGGCCCGTCGGACATGTTCGGCGAGCTGTCGATCTTCGACCCGGGCCCGCGCACCTCGACCGCTACCACGGTCACCGAGGTCCGCGCCGTCACGATGGATCGCGACGCCCTGAAGTCCTGGATCGACCAGCGGCCCGAGATCGCCGAGCAGCTGCTCCGCGTGCTCGCCCGTCGTCTGCGGCGTACCAACAACAACCTCGCCGACCTGATCTTCACCGACGTCCCCGGCCGCGTTGCCAAGGCGCTGCTGCAGCTCGCGCAGCGGTTCGGCACCCAGGAAGCGGGCGCCCTCCGGGTCACCCACGACCTGACCCAGGAGGAGATCGCCCAGCTCGTCGGCGCGTCCCGCGAGACCGTCAACAAGGCGCTCGCCGACTTCGCGCACCGCGGCTGGCTGCGGCTGGAGGGCAAGAGCGTGCTCATCTCCGACTCCGAGCGGCTGGCGCGGCGCGCCCGCTGACCCGCTCCCGAATACGGCACGGCCCGCCGGATCCAGCGCTCCACTGGATCCGGCGGGCCGTCGTGTTTCCGTGACCTAACGCTCGGCGCGCAGGTACTCCAACTGGGCCTGCACCGAGCTGCGCGCGGCGGGCCAGAGCCGCTTGTCCACATCGGCGTACACCTTGCGCACCACCGCCATGGCGCCCGCGCCCGGCCCCAGCTCGTGCAGGGCGGCGCGCACCTGGTCGAGCCGCTCCTGCCGGTGCTTGATGTAGTACCGGGCGACCGGTTCCAGGTCCGGGTGGTCCGGGCCGTGCGCGGGTAGCAGCGCCTTGCCCGCGCCGACCTCGACCAGCCGGTCCAGCGAGGCGAGGTAGTCGGCGAGGGTGCCGTCGCTGGAGTCCAGCACGGTGGTCCCGCTGCCCAGGATGGTGTCGCCGGTGAGCACCGCGTCGTCGAGCACGAAGCTCACCGAATCACCGGTGTGCCCCGGCGTCGCCAGCACGCCGATCCGCAGCCCGGCCGCCTCGATCAGCTCGCCGTCGGCCAGCGGCGCGTCCGTGCCACGCAGGAACTCGGCGTCCACGGCACGCACCGGCGTGCCGGTCAGCTTCACCAGCCGATCGATGCCGCCGGTGTGGTCGTGGTGCCGGTGCGTGATCAGGGTCAGCGCGATCCTGCCCGCGGTGACCCTGGCGATCGCCTCGCTGTGCTTCTTGTCTTTCGGCCCCGGGTCGACCACGACATAGTCCGAGGCGTCCGGCGCGCGCAGGATCCAGGTGTTGGTGCCGTCCAGGGTCATCTGGCCGGGATTGTCCGCGAGCAGCACCGCCGCCGTCGGCGTCACCTGGCGCAATTGCCCGTACGCGGGATGAGTCAGCGTCATCGCATTACCTCGGTCGTTCGGAGTCGTTGTCCGACAACCTGTCTAACGCACCTCGGCGATGAGTTCGACCTCGACCGGGGTGTTCTTGGGCAATTCGGAGACGCCGACGGCCGAACGCGCGTGCACGCCCGCGTCACCGAAGACCTCACCGAGGAACTCCGAGGCGCCGTTGATCACCAGCGGCTGATCGGTGAATCCGGGCGCGGACGCGACGAAGCCGACCACCTTGACGATCCGCACCACCTCGTCGAGCCCGACCAGATCGTGTACCGCGGCCAGCGCGTTGAGCGCGCACAGCCGCGCCGCCTCGGCGGCCGCCTCGAGCGACACCTCGGCGCCGACCTTGCCGGTTGCCGACAGCTCGCCCTTCACGAAAGGCAGCTGCCCCGAGGTGTAGACGAGCGAACCGGTGCGCACCGCGGGAATGTAGGCCGCGACGGGCGCGGCCACCGCGGGCACGGTCAGTCCGAGCCTCTCCAGGTTCTTCCGCCACGGAGTGGCCGCGTCGACCGCCATGGCCTACTGCCTCGGACGCTTCAGGTAGGCGACGTGCTGCTCGCCGGTCGGGCCGGGCAGCACATTCACGAGCTCCCACCCGTCGGCGCCCCACTGGTCGAGAATCTGCTTGGTCGCGTGCGTCAGCAGCGGAACGGTCGCGTACTCCCACAGGGTCAGTTCACTCATGCTGTGAGTTTATGGGCGAGCTCGCAACGCTGTGCGTTCCGGGCGTGCTTGTCGCGGACCGCGCGCAGCGAGCGGGGATGATAGCGACCGGCGAGACTGTCTGGTACAGAAGGTCCGAAAAACGGCAGTGTGACCGTATCCCTAGAGCGTGATCGCATAACGGGTTATAGGCTCGCGAGCGTGGGAGTACCAACAGCAGTGCCTATTTCGGCGGAGCCGGGGCTGGAAACGGGTTGGCCGAAGCGCGCGGAAAAGGCCCGCTTGCACTACGTCTCCGGCAAAGGGGGAACGGGCAAGTCGACGGTCGCCGGCGCGCTCGCGCTGGCACTGGCCGCGGGCGGGCGCCGGGTGCTGCTGGTCGAGGTGGAGAGCAGACAGTCCATCGCGCAGCTGTTCGATCTGCCACCGCTGCCGCCGACCGAGACCAGGATCGCCACCGCTGACGGCGGTGGCGAGGTGGTCGCGCTGGCGCTCGACATCGAGCACGCCTTCCTCGAATACCTCGACATGTTCTACAACCTGGGCTTCGCGGGGCGCGCGATGCGCAGGATGGGCGCCATCGAGTTCGTCACCACGATCGCGCCGGGTCTGCGCGACGTCATCCTGACCGGCAAGATCAAGGAATGCGCGGTCCGCGTGGACCAGACGGGCAAGCGGGTCTACGACGAGATCGTGGTCGACGCGCCCCCGACCGGCCGGATCGCCAGCTTCCTCGACGTCACCACCGCCATGGTCGAGATCGCCAAGGGCGGGCCGATCGCCTCGCAGGCCGAAGGAGTTTCCCGGCTGCTGCATTCGGATCAGACGATGATCCACCTGGTCACCCTGCTCGAGGCGCTGCCCGTGCAGGAGACCGCGGACGCCGTCGCCGAGCTCACCGCCAACGACCTGCGCATCGGCACCGTGATCGTGAACCGCGCTGGCGAGGGCTTCCTGCCCACCGACGTGCGCAATCGCGCCGCCGCGGGCGACATCGACCGCGACGCGATCCGCGCCGGGCTCGAGCGCACCGGAATCGCCTTGTCCGAAGACAGTTTCGAGGGGTTGATCACCGAGACCTTCGAACATTCGGCCCGGCTGCAGGCCCAGGACGAGAGTTCGGCCGAGCTGAACAAGGTCGACGTGTCGCAGCTGTACCTGCCGACACTGGCCGACGGCATGGACCTCGGCGGGCTGTACGAGCTAGCCGAACATCTGACCGCGCAGGGAGTGCGATGACCACGCTCGACATTTCGCAGATCATCGCCGATCCCACCGCGCGGGTCGTGGTGTGCTGCGGCTCCGGCGGCGTCGGCAAGACCACCACGGCGGCCGCGATCGCGCTGCGCGCAGCCGAACTCGGGCGCAAGGTCGTGGTACTCACGATCGACCCGGCGCGCCGACTGGCCCAGTCACTCGGCATCGCGGATCTGGACAACTACCCGCAGCGGGTGGCGCTCGGCCCGGAGGCCAAGGGCGAGCTGTACGCGATGATGCTGAACATGCGTCGCACGTTCGACGACATGGTGCTCGAGCACACCACCGCGGAGAAGGCCGAGCAGATCTTCGCCAACCCGATCTATCAGACCGTGGCGTCCTCCTTCGGTGGCACGCAGGAGTACATGGCGATGGAGAAGCTCGGTCAGCTCGCGCACAAGCGGGAGTGGGACCTGATCATCGTCGACACCCCGCCGTCGCGCAACGCGCTCGACTTCCTCGACGCGCCGAAGCGCCTCGGAAACTTCCTGAACGGCAAGATGATCCGGCTCATCATGGCGCCCGGCCGCGGCGTCGGCCGGTTCGTCACCGGCGCGATGAGCCTGGCCATGCGCGGCGTGTCCACCGTCATCGGCGGGCAGATGCTCAAGGATGCGTCCGTCTTCCTGCAGTCGCTGGAATCGCTGTTCGGTGGTTTCCAGGACCGCGCCGACCGCACCTACGCGCTGCTGTCCAAGCCAGGCACGCATTTCCTGGTGGTGGCCGCGGCGGAACCGGACGCCCTGCGCGAGGCCTCGTTCTTCGTCGACCGGCTCTCCACCGAGCAGATGCCGCTGTCGGGCCTCGTGCTCAACCGGACGCATCCGGCGCTGAGCGATCTGCCCGCCGACCACGCCCTCACCGCCGCCGACCAGCTGGTCGAATCCGACCCGCTGACCAGCGCGGTACTGCGCATTCACGCTGAACGGGTCGCGACGGCCAAGCGCGAGCAGCACCTGCTGCACCGATTCACCGGGGCGCACCCGCGGGTGGCGATGGTCTCGGTGACCGCGCTGCCATTCGAGGTCTCCGACCTCGAGGCGCTGCGCGCAGTGGGCGATCAGCTGACCGGAACGGTTCTCTCCGCGTAGGCGCTCCTCCGGCCGCGCCCACCAGACCATAACGTTCGGTATTGAGTCGGAATAGCTATAGGCTCAAACGAAACCGAGCCCGCAATCGCGGGCTCGGTTTCTCGTTCGTTCGACTACATCGCCACCTGATGCTGGCGCTGGGCCTGGAAGAAATCGGCCCAGGAGGTCACCTCTGGATGCTGTTTCAGCAGCGCCCTCCGCTGCCGTTCGGTCATCCCTCCCCATACGCCGAATTCCACTCGATTGTCGAGGGCATCGGCTCCACACTGCATGAGCACCGGACAGTGCCTGCAGATCGTCGCCGCTTTGCGCTGCGCCGCGCCGCGGACGAACAACTGATCGGGATCTACTTCCTTGCATCGGGCCTGGGATACCCAGGCGATTCGCGCTTCGGCCTGCTCTACGTCCAATCGAGCGATGGGGGTTGTCATATGCATTTGGTGTGCCCCTTTGCAGTCCGAACACCGGGTCAACGGCGCTCCAGAATCGCGTGCCAGATCGCAGCAACCCGAACCCCGCTGCGAACTGAACCACATTCCACTTTGAGTGTTAGCTCCATCACACTGGGTTCTCAATCTAGGTAAAGGTATGGCCCGAGCGCAAGACCGTCTCGAGATTTTTTGGTACGCCCGTCCATGCAAACGTGATAGAGAACCGGGCAGTCGGGTCGATTCGCGACACGCCCGTGTGCGACACGCCAGACACGCCTCAACGACACGCCCAACAAGCCGGGAAGAGCGCCGGATCTCGCGCTCCGACAAACACACCCGAGAGGGCGAGAACGGCACCCCGTACCCTTGGGAACGTGTCGAATGTGCCGATCACACATACGCTCGCGAAGCTGGCGGGCAGCTGCGCGCTGGCCGCAGTTCTCGTCGCCGGGCTGCTCTTCCCGCTCGCCGGTGGATTCGGATTCGTCTCCAACCGTGCGGCCGACGCGGTGGACAACGTCTCCGCGGAACTCGTCGAGGGCACCGTTCCCGCTGTCTCGACGATGGTGGACAAGAACGGTTCGCCCATCGCCTGGCTCTATGAGCAGCGCAGATTCGAGGTGCCGAGCGAGCGGATATCCAACAACATGAAGTTGGCGATCATCTCCATCGAGGACCGCCGCTTCGCCGAGCACGACGGCGTCGACTGGCAGGGCACGGTGCGCGCGTTCCTCACCAACACCTCCAGCGGTGAGGTGCAGCAGGGCGCGTCCACCCTCGACCAGCAGTACGTGAAGAACTTCCAGCTGCTCGTGGTCGCCAAGACCGACGCCGAACGCCGCGCGGCGATCGAGACCACCCCGGCGCGCAAGATCCGCGAGATCCGCATGGCGCTGACCCTGGACAAGGAACTCACCAAGGACGAGATCCTCACCAGGTACCTGAACCTCGTGCCCTTCGGCAATTCGTCCTATGGCATCCAGGACGCGGCGCAGACCTACTTCGGCGTCGACGCCGCCGACCTGAACGTCCCGCAGGCGGCGATGCTCGCGGGCATGGTGCAGTCCAGCTCCAAGCTGAACCCCTACACCAACGTCCAGGGCGTGCTGGCCCGCCGGAACACCGTGCTGGACACGATGATCCAGAACATCCCGGCCCGCGCCGAGGAGTTCCGCAAGTTCAAGTCGGAGCCGCTGGGCGTGCTGCCCGAGCCCAAGGGCCTGCCGCGCGGCTGCATCGCCGCTCAGGATCGCGGCTTCTTCTGCGACTACGCGCTGCAGTACCTGGCCGAATCGGGCATCAGCCGCGAGCAGATCGACAAGGGCGGCTACCTGATCAAGACCACCCTCGATCCGGCCGTGCAGGACTCCGTCAAGCGCGCGGTCAGCGAGGCGGCCAATCCGAACCTCGACGACATCGCCGAGGTGATGTCGGTGGTCGCGCCGGGCCAGGACTCGCACGACGTGGTCGCCATGGCCAGCAGCCGCACCTACGGCCTCAACCGCGACGTCAACGAGACGGTGCAACCGCAGCCGTTCTCGATGGTCGGTGACGGCGCGGGCTCGGTCTTCAAGGTCTTCACCACCGCCGCGGCCATGGAGAAAGGCATGGGCATCAACTCCCAGCTCGACGTGCCTGGCCGCTTCGACGCGAAGGGCATGGGTAACGGCGGCGCGCGGGGCTGCCCGCCCGCCACCTACTGCGTCGAGAACGCGGGCCGCTACAAGTCGCCGATGTCGGTGACCGAGGCGCTGGCCACCTCGCCGAACACCGCGTTCGTCAAGCTGATCCAGGCCGTCGGCGTCACCCCGACCGTCGACATGGCGGTGCGGCTCGGCATGCGCTCGTTCACCAACCCGGGCAGCTCCGGGCACGGCAACCAGAGCCTGGCCGACATGATCAAGGACCAGAACCTCGGCTCGTTCACCCTCGGCCCGGTCGCGATCAACCCGCTCGAGCTCTCCAACGTCGCCGCGACGCTGTCCTCCGGCGGACGCTGGTGCCCGCCCTCCCCGATCAGGGAGGTCGTCGACCGCAGCGGCAAGCAGGTTCCGCTCACCCAGCAGGCCTGCGAGCAGGTCGTCGAGCCCGGCCTGGCCAACACGCTGGCCAACGCGATGAGCAAGGACGACACGGCGGGCACCGCGGCGGGCGCTGCCCAGGCGAGCGGCTGGAACCTGCCGATGGCCGGCAAGACGGGGACCACCGAAAGCCACCGCTCCTCGGCCTTCCTCGGCTTCACCAACTCGCTGGCCGCCGCGGTCTACGTCTACGGCGACAGCCCGACCCCCGGTGAGATCTGCTCGTTCCCGCTGCGCAACTGCGGCGACGGAAACCTGTTCGGCGGTAACGAACCCGCACGCACCTGGTTCAGCGCGATCAAGCCGGTGGTCGGCAACTTCCCGCCGCCCGGCCTGCCGCCGCTGGACGACAAGTACGTCCGCGGCGCGAACAACGCGCAGGTGCCCGACGTGGTCGGCATGTCGCAGGCTGAGGCGACCACCGCGCTGGTCGCCGCGGGCTTCCAGGTCTCGGCCGTCAACGGATCCGGCCCGCCGCCCAAGGGCAGCGTCATGAACACCGCGCCGAACGGGTCGGCGATCCCCGGCTCGGTGATCACGATCTACATCAGCGACGGCACCCAGCGCCAGGCCCCGGCGCCGTCCGCACCCGGGCCGCTGCCGCCGCCCCCGGCGCTGCCGCCCGGGTTCCCGCTGCCGCCCTGGTGGCCGCGGTAACGAATGAACGAATAAACGAAGAACCGCCGACCGGCGCTACGGCGCTCGGTCGGCGGTTCTGGTTTCGGGCAGAGTTCAGAGCCGGGCTTTCACAGCCGCGGAGATGCGCGAGCCGTCGGCCTTGCCCTCGGCGAGGGCGGTGGCGATCTTCATGACCTGGCCCATCTGGCGCATGCCGGGGCGCTCGCCCAGCTCCTCGGCGACCTGCGCGATGGCGGTGTCCGCGAGGTCGGCGATCTCGGCCTCGGTCAGCTGGGTCGGCAGGTACTCGTCGATGATCCTGGCCTCGGCGTGTTCGTTGGCGGCGAGCTCGCCGCGACCGGCCTGGGTGTAGACCTCGGCCGACTCGTTGCGCTTCTTCGCCTCCTTCTGCAGCACCGCGATCACGTCGGCGTCGGAGAGTTCACGCGCCTCCGCGCCTGCGACCTCGGCGTTCTGGATCGCGGCCAGCAGCATGCGCAACGTGGCGAGGCGCAGCGTGTCCTTGGCTTTCATCGCGGCGGTCATGTCCGTCCGCAGCCGATCTTTGAGTTCCGACATGAGGCACACGGTAGCCGGTCGCCGTCGCGGGGCCCACCACATTTCGCCGCGGCGTCGCCGCGGCGAACAGGAGAAGACCGCAGCTCGCGGACCTGCTCGGACGATTCCGCGCCGCTCGGCGCGACCGCGGCGATGGCTTGTGCGGAAACACACTCGGCGTTCTGAGGCAGCCTCACCTATGCTGGGCAAATGCCCGTAATCTCGACCGCCGCCGTCCGCCGAACCGCGCTGGGAGCCACCGGGGCCGCGGTAGCCGGAATCGGCTATGCCTCGCTGATCGAGCGCAACGCGTTCGTCCTGCGCGAGGCGACCATGCCGGTGCTGCCGCCCGGTGCGTCGAGCCTACGTGTGCTGCACATCAGCGATCTGCACATGATGCCCGGTCAGAAGCTCAAGCAGCAGTGGCTGCGCGAGCTGGATCGGCTGGAGCCCGATCTGGTGGTCAACACCGGCGACAACCTCTCGCACCAGCGGTCGGTGCCCGCGGTGGTTCAGGCCCTCGGCGGATTGCTGTCCCGCCCGGGCCTTTTCGTTTTCGGCAGCAACGACTACTTCGCGCCGGTGCCGAAGAACCCGATGAAGTACTTCAAGAAGGACCACCGCCGCGTCTACGGCGCGCCGCTGCCGTGGAAGGACCTGCGAGCGGCGTTCACCGAACGCGGCTGGCTCGATCTCACCCACGTGCGCCGCGATCTCGAGGTGGCGGGCGTGCGGATCGCCACCGCCGGCGTCGACGACCCGCACCTGCAGCGCGACCGGTACGACACGGTGGCGGGCCCCCCGAACCCGCTGGCCGACCTGCGCATCGGCCTGACCCACTCGCCCGAACCCCGGGTGCTCGACCGCTTCGCCGACGATGGCTACGACCTGGTGCTCGCCGGCCATACCCACG
Organism: Nocardia sp. bgisy118; assembly: GCF_057708605.1. Lineage (NCBI taxonomy): Bacteria > Bacillati > Actinomycetota > Actinomycetes > Mycobacteriales > Nocardiaceae > Nocardia > Nocardia sp. bgisy118. The sequence continues at coordinate 242,718 of NZ_JBYISM010000008.1, forward strand.
GCGGCCAGCTGGTGCTGCCCGGCTACGGTGCGCTGGTCACCAACTGCGGCATCGACAAGTCGCGCGTGAAGGGCCCGTCGAAGTGGGGCGAGCACACCCAGCTGCATGTCTCCGCAGGCATCGGCACCTCGCCGTGGGCTCCGTACCGGTTCTGCTGCCGCCCCGAAGCCACCCTGCTGACTCTCGTCGCCGCGCCCCCGAAGCGTCCGGCCGCCGAGAACAACCACGGGCTTTCGACCTCGGAGACCGTCGCTCGCTGAGCGCCGTGATCGCGGCCTCGGCACTCCCCTAGCTCGACACGCCAACCGGCGCAAGGCTTGTCCGCCCTGACCGGGCGCGGACGGTGCATCGCCGACCCGGTAGGGTCGCGTGCCGAAACTTGAATCGGTCGACTAGGGGACGACTTTGAGCAGAGGATTCGACGAACCGCGCGCCGAACCTGCCGCCAACGGCATGTCCGGCGCATCGGTGCGTGCCGCCGCCGCTCCGGAGTTCGGCGGCACGGCCGCACCGAATCTTGCAGCCGCCGCGCAGCTTTCGCCCGACCAGCCCATGACCGGATCGGCGTATCCGGTTCAGCACGCCGCCATTGCGGGGCAGCAAAGTCCTTACGCCCGAGGTGAAGTCGCTGCGGTTCCGCAGTTCGCTACGGGCACGACGCAGGCCGCAACACAGATCGCTACGGGCACGACACAGTCCGCCACAGGCACGACACAACTCGGCTACGGAGCTGGCTCACACGCCCCGCTCGACCTGACCGGGCGCGGCACCCAGCATTTCGGTGAGGCCGCCGCGGCCGATCAGAGCGACGGCGCGCCCAACAGGTGGCCGGAGCCGATGCGGGCGGCCGGTAGCTCACCCGGGGACTTCTGGACCGAACCGCGACTGATGGACCCGCCCCGCGCGGCAGGCGGGCGGGCGTGGATCGGCATCGGAGTCGCGGCGACGGTATTGGTCGCGGGCGCGGTGGCCGTGGTGGTCGCGGGTGGCACGGACGAGGCCAGTGCGGAAGGGACGCCCTCGATGGTGAGCGCGTTGACCACCTCGGCCGGGACCAGAGCTCCCGCGCGGCGGCCTGCGGCGCAGGCGGGGCCGCCCGTGGTGCCGGGGTACCAGGTGGTCGTCGTGCCCGACAGCGGCGCGGCGTACGACGTGCCCGCCGACTGGCACATCGGCGATCCCGGAGCCTCCGGCGGCTTCGGCAAGCCGCCCAACGCCGTCGGCGGCAAGGGGTACGCCACCGAGGGCAAGGACTACTGCCCCGGATCGACGCGCACCGTGGCGTTCGTCACCGGCTCGGACAACACCGATACCGCGAGCGCCGCAACCGAACTCGGCACCAAGACCGCGAAGATCGCCTACTCCAACGCGCCCGGCGGCGGCGTTCCCGGCGCCCCACAGCCGCTGGAATCCCTCGACGGCGCCCAGCACGGCACGTTCGTGGAGACCAGGGGCGCCATCACCGACGCCAAGCCGGGCTGCGCCACCGAGTACTCGGTGTACACCTTCGCCACCTCCGCCGACATCGGCAGCTTCGTCATGGTGATCGCCGCCGACACCGGCGTCCCGAATGCGGTCGACCCGGAGGCCGCGAAGCGGATCTTCCGCAGTGTCCGCTCTCATGAAAGCTGATTGACCTGCGGGTTTAACGTCTGGACCTTCCCTGTTGTAAGCTACTCCAGGTTCGCTTCACGGGGTGTGGCGCAGCTTGGTAGCGCGCTTCGTTCGGGACGAAGAGGTCGCAGGTTCAAATCCTGTCACCCCGACTCGTGTGGTTGAGACACGACAGGGCCCCTGACCGGTCTTCCGGTCAGGGGCCCTTTCTTTTATCCGGTCGAATACGCGGCCGAGTCAGTCCACTGCGGCGCGGTTCCGCTTCTCCAATGCGGCAAGCACCTCGCGCGCGGCCCGCTCTCCGGATTCCACCGCTCCATCGATGTATCCCGCCCAGCGGGTGGCGGTCTCGGTGCCCGCCCAGTGCAGCGGTCCGATGGGCGCTCGCAGCGCCGGGCCGAAACGGGTGAGGGTGGACGGCGTCGCGAAAGCGCCGTAACAGCCGCGGCTGTACTCCTCCTCGGCCCAGTCGCGTTCGAGGTAGGCGATCGGCTCGGCCGCCGCGGGGCCGAAATAGCCGACGAGATCGGACAGCACCTGGGCCCGCCGCGCCGCCGGAGTCAGCCGGGACATGGCGTCGGCGTGCTTGCCTTCGAAGAAGCCGACCAGCACGCCGGGCGCGCCGTCGGGCGGGGTGTTGTCGAAGACCGTGCCGAGCGGTCGCCGATCGCTGTTGGCCTGTCCGCTGAAGCCCTGCGCGCGCCAAAACGGTTCCGAATAGGCGACATTGATCTTGATGACGCGACCCATCGGCATCCGCTGGACGAGCTGATCGCGCCCGCCGGGGAGACCGGGCCGGTAGCGAATCCTGGACGCCAGTGGCGGCGGGATCGCGATCACCGCCCGTCGCGCCGACACCTCCGTGCGCCCGGCCGACACGTGAAGCTCGCCGTCGCTCCAGGTCAGATCCGTCACCGGAGCGTCGAGCAGAACGCGCTCGCCGAGCTGCTCGGCGAGCGCCAAGGCGATCCGCTGGGTGCCGCCGACCACGCGGTCTTGCTGCGCGCCGCCCTCGGTGTTGATCAGCGCGTCCAGTCCGCCCGCCGCGCCGACGTAGAACGCCGCCCACAGCGCGGACATGTCCTCCGGCTCGGTGGCGAACACCGCCTCGGTGACCATCCGCAGGAAGGCGCGGCCGGTGGGCGTGTAGGCATGCCGCTGCATCCAGGTGGCGAAGGTCTGCCCGTCCAGCTTGTCCGCGTGCCGCGCGAGCCACGGGTCGCGTTCGGCGACGGCGCGCGCCACCCGATCCAGCCGCAACTGCGCCTGCCCGATATCGGCGAGCGCGAGCGGGTTCAGCTTGGGGATCCGGCCGGTGTAGACCGAACGGGTCTCGCCGAATTCGCCGATGTTCTGCCCGGCGACGTGGGTCGGGAACGTGGCGAGTCCCAGTTCGGCGATCAAAGCGAGCACTCGGTCCTGTCCTGGACCGACCCACTGCCCGCCCATCTCGATCGGCACGCCTTCGAGCAGGTCTTCGCTGAGCAGCCGTCCCCCCACTCGGTCGCGCGCCTCCAGTACCAGCACCTCCTTCCCGGCGCGGACCAGCTCGCGAGCGGCCACCAACCCCGCCACACCCGCGCCGACGACAACGACGTCTGTCGATTCACTCATCTCGACCTGCTTTCATACACCGTGTATCTGAGATTCATTATGTATGTGATATCCCTGTTGCATGGAGACTGTCAAGACAGTGCGGGAAAAATACGCCGAGAACACCCGCCAGACGCTGCTCGAGACCGGGCGACGCCTGTTCGTCGAGCGCGACTACGCCAAGCTGTCGGCGGAGGAGCTGGTCCGGACCGCCGGCCTCACCCGCGGCGCGCTGTACCACCACTTCGACGGCAAGCGTGGTCTGTTCGAGGCGGTCTTCGACGAATTGGAAAGCAAAGCGGCGCAACGGATTCGCGAGGCGACGACGGCCGGCTCGGACCCGCTGGAGCAGGCCGAGCGCGGTATCGAGGAGTTTCTCGACGTGTGCGCCGACCCCGACTACCGCAAGATCGTGCTGATGGACGGCCCCATCGCGCTCGGCTGGCAGCGCTGGCGCGAGCTGGACCGGCAGCATCTCGGCGGCCTGGTCCTCGATGCCGTCCGGACGCTCCTGGCGGACGACCTGATCAAGCCCTACTCGGCCGAACTGCTCGCCAGTGCGCTGTACGGGGCTCTCACCGAACTATCACTGACACTCACCGAGGTGGACGACGGTCGCCCGCAAGCCGTGGATCTGATGCGCGATCTGCTCGAGGGGCTCACCGGGCGGTGACACGGATTTCGCCGGAATCGCTTTCGAGACAGGGGCGGCGGCCAGGCGGTATAGTTCGTGGCGTCACTTCGGTGATGTCGAGAGGGTGGAGCGCCGCTGCTGACGACGCCCCACCGATGGGTCAGCTAGCCCGTACTCGATGGACCAGCATGCGCGCCCCGGCGGTCACGGCAGCTACCAACAGCAGTGTGCCGTAATCGACCGGGGCCTTGCTCTTCTTCCGGCGATGCTTCGCCATTCCCCACCACCTCACTTCTGGGCGCGGTGTCTGGACCTGAGTCCACCGCCCCTCGACGGGAGGTGTGCACACACTATGCGACGCGATCGGTCAAACGTCCTGTCACACAGCGTGTCCCGACGAATGTCCGGATCGATCGGCGCGTCGCTTCGGCGAGTCTGGGCTCGGCCGAAAGCATGGGAGAGACCAGCGCACCGGCGCGGGCTGGGCCGCCATCCGCGCTGCGCTCGCGGCGGTGCGAGCGCGGGGTGAGCGGCACGTCATCGCGCTAGGCGATCCGACGTATCACCCGCGCTTCGGCTTCGTCCGAGCCTCGCGATACGACATCGGCATCGAGGTGCCCGACGAGGCGCTGACGGCGCGCGCGCTCGAACCGGCCCACCCGCTGCCGAGCGGGACCGTCCGTTACCCCGCGGCGTTCGACATCGGTTAGCGGCAGCTCACCGTCCGGCGGCTGATTCGGCACCGGCCACCAGACGGTCGCGGCGATCACCGCGAGCAGGCCGCACACCAGCGCCAGCAATGCGAAGAACACGGAGGCATCCATAGCTTCCTCCCAGCGGCAGAGGGTCTACGCCCCGGCACCGGGACCGCCGACTGAAGGCGCACACGGCCGGCATGCCGATGAGGGACAGCATCGTCCCGGTACCGAAGCTTTCCCCAGCATCTCCGCCCGATATGACGACCAACGACACCCCCGTGTAGCCCGCTGTTGCAGTCTCCTCCCACCCCACCCCCACCGGCGGTGAAGAGTGCAGGACTGCGGGCGGAGCTGGTGCGGGGCTGAGCGGAGGTAGTGTGGGGGTCGGGCGCGGTGAGGAGACGCTTACCACTTGATTACTTGCGGACACATGGTGGAAACGCGAGGTCCATAGCGTATACACGCATGTCGACACGGGTGGCCACGCTGGCCGATGCAGCGGGACGGCCGTTGCGGGATGTGGTGTATACGACGTTGCGCGATGAGCTGATGAATGGGGACATCAAGTTCGGGGAGCGGCTGACCGAGCCGAAACTGTCCGCGCGCTTCGGTATTTCGCGCACGCCGATCCGCGAGGCGCTGACTGTGCTGTGTTCGGACGGGCTGTTGCGCCGCGAAGAGTACGGCTTCAGCCCGGTGCGGCCGAGCATCCCCCTGATTCGCGACCTGTACGAGTTGCGAATCACCCTGGAACTGGGCGGGATTCAGCGCGCCATCGGCAATCCCGAAGTGCGCCACGATCACGCGCTGCTGGAGGCCGAACGCGCGAGCTGGCTCGAGTTGCAGGCCGATCCGCCGGCGCAGGAGCCGGGTTTCGTGGTGCGCGACGAGGAATTCCACGTCACGCTGCTCACCGCGGCGGGCAATGCCGAACTGGTGCGCGCACTGAAATCGGTGAACTCCCGGATCCGGCACGTGCGCATGTACGACTTCATGGTCAACAACCGGATCGAGACCACGATCACCGAGCACCTCGCGATCCTCGAGGCGGTGCTCGCCGAGGACCTGTCGCTGGCTTATCGCCTGCTGCACACCCACATCGGGGAATCTCTGGACGTCGTCTTGGAGCGGGTCACCCGCGCCATCACCGCGATGTCGCTGGCAACTGAATAGGGGACCGCACCGTGGATTTCGATACTGTCCTCGTCGCCAATCGCGGCGAGATCGCGGGCCGGGTGCTGCGAACCGCGAAGTCGCTCGGCCTGAAGACCGTCGCCGTCTACTCCGAGGCGGACGCCGCGGCGCCGCACGTCGAATTCGCCGACGCCGCGGTACGGCTCGGCCCTGCGCAGGCCGCCGAGTCGTATCTGCGCGCCGACCTGGTGATCGAAGCGGCGCTGGCGACCGGAGCGGGTGCTATCCACCCCGGCTACGGATTCCTCTCGGAGAACGCCGATTTCGCGACGGCGGTGGCCGAAGCGGGCATCGCGTTCGTCGGCCCGACACCGGCGCAGCTGCGCATCTTCGGCGACAAGCACACCGCACGCGAGGCCGCGAAACGAGTCGGCGTGCCGCTGATTCCCGGGAGCGGCCTGCTGGATTCGGCCGAGCACGCGGTGGCCGAGGCGGAGCGGATCGGTTTTCCGGTGATGCTCAAGGCCGTCGGCGGCGGTGGCGGCATCGGCATGCAGAGCTGTTTCACCGCGGACGAACTCCGCGCGGCCTACCTCCGGGTGCAGCGCCTCGCCGCGACGAACTTCTCCTCGACGGGTGTCTTCCTGGAGCGTTTCGTGGCGCGCGCCAGGCACGTCGAGGTGCAGCTGTTCGGCGATGGGCACGGCCGGGTGGTCAGCCTCGGCACCAGGGACTGCTCGTTGCAGCGGCGCAACCAGAAGGTGATCGAGGAAGCGCCTGCGCCGAGGCTCGGCGAGGAGCTGACGGAACACTTGCTCACCGCGTCCAGAGAGTTGGCCGAATCGGTCGGCTACCGCTCCGCGGGCACGGTGGAATTCGTCTACGACTCCGAGCGCGGCGCGGCCTCGTTCCTCGAGATGAACACCCGGCTCCAGGTGGAACACCCGGTGACCGAGGCGATCACCGGCGTCGACCTGGTCGAATGGATGCTGCGCCTGGCGGGTGGGGACGCCACCATGCTGGACGACATGCCCGCGACCGGCCCGGCCCAGTCCGGGTGGGCCGTCGAGGCCCGGGTCTACGCCGAGGACCCCGGCCAGGACTACCGCCCGAGCGCCGGACTCGTCACCGCCGCCGAATTCCCCTCCGGCGTGCGCGTCGACACCTGGGTCGGCACCGGCACCGAGGTGAGCCCGTACTACGACCCGCTGCTGGCCAAGGTGATCGCCGCGGCCCCCACCCGCGACGCCGCGCTGGACAGCCTGGCCGACGCCCTCGCCGAGACCCGGATTCACGGCGTGCAGACGAACATCGCCCAATTGCACGCCGCGGCAACGGATCCGCGGGTGCGCGATGCGGCACACGGCACCGGAACGCTGGCCGACATCCATCCTTCGGCGGCGCGCATCGACGTGCTGCGCGGCGGAACCATGACCACCATCCAGGACCTTCCTGGCCGAATCGGCTTGTGGGAGGTGGGCATTCCGCCGTCGGGCCCGATGGACGACCTCTCGTTCACCGGAGCCAATATCGCCGTCGGCAATCCGCCGGGCCTGCCCGCGCTGGAGTGCACGCTCCAGGGCCCGCGCCTGCGCTTCGCCACCACCACGGTGGTCTGCGTGACCGGCGCGGACGCGCCGATCACCGTCGATGACACACCAGCGCCGATGTGGGAACCGATCACGATCCCCGCGGGCGCGGTGCTCGACATCGGCGCGCCGACCGACACCGGCCTGCGCACCTATCTCGCCGTGCGCGGCGGCCTCGACGCCCCGCTCTACCACGGCAGCGCGTCCACCTTCACCCTCGGCGGATTCGGCGGGACCACAGGCAAAGCCGTTGCGGCGGGCGATGTCCTGCACATCGTCACCGACGGTGCGGCGATCGGCGAACCCGCGGCGGAGCCGGGCCGATCCACGGCAACGCCGGTGCGACCCGAGTTCACCCACGAGTGGCAGCTGGCCGTCGGCATCGGCCCGCAGACCGCGCCCGCCTATTTCACCGACGCGGACATGGCACAGTTCGCGGCGCATCCGTGGCGGGTGGGCAGCCACGCCAACCGCACCGGCATCCGGCTGGAGGGCCCCAAGCCGGCCTGGTCACGGGCCGACGGCGGCGATGCCGGACTGCACCCGTCGAACCTGCACGACAACCCCTACAGCGTCGGCGCGCTCAACGTCTCCGGCGACACCCCGATCCTGCTCGGCCCGGACGGACCGAGCCTCGGCGGTTTCGCCTGCCCGCTCACCGTGATCTCGGCGCACCGGTGGAAACTCGGGCAGTTGCGCCCCGGCGACACCGTCCGGTTCGTGCCCGTCGACGACGACGAGGCCACCGAGCTGCGCCGCTCCGACGATCGGCGCGCGAAGGCGACGGTATCCCCCGCCCGCGACGCACTCGGCGATCGCGGCGTGCTCGGCACCGCGCCCGGCGATGCCGACCGGCCGCGGGTGACGTACCTGCGCGGCGGCGACGACAACATCCTCGTCGAATACGGCGAGATGGTGCTGGATCTCGGCCTGCGCATGCGGGTGCACGCGCTCGCCGAGGCGCTGGCGGCGGCGGGCCTGCCCGGCATCGTCGACGTCACCCCGGGCGTGCGCTCGCTGCACATCCACTTCGATCCGGACGTGCTCGCCCAGCACCGGCTGCTCGGCACGCTGGCCGAGTTGGAAGCGGAGCTGCCCGCGACCCACGACCTGGTGGTGCCGAGCCGGACCATCCGGCTGCCGCTCTCGTTCGACGATCCTTCCATCGCCGAGGCGATCGACCGCTACCGCAGCGGCGTGCGCGACACCGCGCCGTGGTTGCCGTCGAACACGGAATTCATCAGGCGCATCAACGGACTCGACAGCGTCGAGCAGGTGCGCGACACGGTGTTCGACGCGGAATACCTGGTGCTCGGCCTCGGTGACGTGTATCTCGGTGCGCCGCTGGCCGTTCCGCTCGATCCGCGACACCGCTTGGTGACCACGAAGTACAACCCGGCGCGCACCTGGACCCCCTCGGACGCGGTCGGCATCGGCGGCAAGTACCTCTGCGTGTACGGGATGGCCTCGCCCGGCGGTTACCAGCTGATCGGCCGCACCGTGCCGATCTGGTCCAGCTACCGGCAGTCCGCGCCCTTCGAGCCGGGCACCCCGTGGCTGTTCCGGTTCTTCGACCGCATCATCTGGGAGCCGGTGAGCCCCGAGGAACTGCTCGAGCACCGCGCGGCGGCCGACGCTGTCGAGTCCGTTGATGC